>CALFWL010000187.1 GCA_937928215.1 uncultured Pirellulaceae bacterium
TGCCACGATGATCAGCAACAACGGCATCATGGGCCCGTACGTGGTTGCATCGCGCCCGGTTATTTTTACCGATGTCTTGCCAAAACTTTATCAAAATGTGGCTTATGAAGATCCGGCATTGTGGCGTGACGAATACCAGTATCACATGATCATCAACGGCTATCTGGCGCGGAGAGCCATTTATCTTCGATCGCCTGACGGCATTCATTGGAAATTCGATCCCGGCACGGCTTATGATCCGGGAGTGACACGCTATGAAGATGGGACACGTACGTCGTGGTACTATCTGGAGCGCCCTCACGTGTTGCAGGATGAATTTGGTCGCGCGACGCACTTTTCATTGGCAGTGATGGATGTGATCAAGGCGAAGGACTTTGGCAACGACACTCACAGTTCCAAAAACGTCATGCTTCCGCTGACGGTACATCGTCGATTGAAAATGCTCAATGCGGAACCCGTCAACAAAGACGCCAAGCGCATCGAAGTCCTCGTGTTATCAGAGGAAGGCTTCGACGCTCAAACGGATATGGATTTGTCGACGCTGAAGTTTGGCGCATCAGAAGAAGTCAATTTTGGGCGTGGCGCTGTTTTGCTCGGATCGAAACCGCACTCACAAGGTTTGGTTTTGGAATTCGATGGAGCCGGAAATGGCATCACCGAGGACAACTTTGTCGGAAAATTGATCGGCAAGCAATCCAACGGCGAACTACTGGTGGGTTTTTCAAAGCTTGCTGCCGACGACCGGTAGAATAGTCGCTGGTTACAGTTAATGCAGTTCACAATTGTAGGCATCGCAATTCAGCCTCGATCGCGATGGAAGACAGGGCATGAAGCACCATGTTGCTTCCGTTCAGATGCATTTACCTTGAGCGGGATTAGTCCCGAGTTGCAAGGTACCCGATTGACTGAGACTCTTTGGCGAAACTCGCTAGATAAGTTTCGATCGAGTTTCAACTTATCGTGTGACTAGGAACACGATCAACATGCAGGCCCAGACAACGTCTAGAAAATGCCAGTAGCTGGCGCAGTTGTCGACGGCCCAGTGACGTTCGTGATCGTAACGGTGTCGGAATGCCTGAAAGGTGACAAATCCAAGGAAAACAATGCCTCCGATCACGTGCAACGCGTGAATGAAGGAGAGCGTGAACGACATGCCGTACACCTTGGTTGATCCATCGGACTCGCTGAAGTGCGTGTTCAGCAAATCATACAGCCCAAAACTCTGCAGCACCGTAAACGCGATTGCTCCACCAAGGGAAAACAGCAGCCACCTCCGAAAAAGGATCAGTTTCTCTCGTCGGACCATGCAGCACGCGCGGTGCAGAAAAACGCTGGTCAATACCAGCAACACCGTACTGATCCAAAACGTATTCGGAATTCGAAGATCCTGATACGCGTCAGGACCCTGAGTCAAGATCGAGCCGGGAATCGCATTAGCGACAGGGTTAAATGCTTGGTCACGAATGGTGATATAAGTGACCAGGCTGGCTAAAAAAAACATACCCAGCGAGGAGATGAACAGATAAAACAGCAGTTTCGCCTGATAGAGTTCGGGCCTCGCAGGAATCAAATTGATCGATTGTTTCAGCATGGTAAATGGACAATCGTCAAGGAGCAGCGACGTCTTCTGCTCGAGGGAATGCGTCAATCGTGTTCTGGTACTCCGACGTGTCCGTCAAGGTCAGACCGATGAACAGACTGACAAACAACACGGACGAGAAGAAGAACAAGATGTTGAAGCCTTTGTCCCACAGCATGTGCATGAAGAATGCACACACCAAGAACGCTTTCGCTGTTGCGATCAACATTGCAACAGGAAACGCAATCGCTGGAGGAAGCCCCAGAGTCGAAACGACCACGGTAAGAATTGTCAAACCAATCAGCGCGATGAAAACTCCGTAGAGCAGTTTCAGCGGTGCCGGGTGGTTGAACGAAGGATGGTCAGCGTGATGCTCAGCCATGGTTTGAACTACTCAATCAGATACAGCAAAGGAAACAGGTAAATCCAGATCAGGTCGACTAGGTGCCAGTACAGCCCCACAAAATCAACCGGTCCAAAGTAATCGGGTCGCCAGTGAGCGGCCAGTGAACGCCAGTACAGCCATGCCAGAGCGATAATGCCACCAATGATGTGGATCGCGTGCAGGCCGGTCATGCAATAGTAAATGCTGAAGAAGGTGCCGATGTCTCGGTCGAATTTCGATGGGTCAGGTCCGTGGTCCATCGCATGAGCGTCGTCATGATGCTCGTTGTGGTGAGTTTCATGAATTTCGCCATCGGCGTGATCGTGTTTCTCACCTTCGGCATGGTCGTGTTCTTCACCATCACCCGCTTGGTGATCACCGTCTTCAGAAGTCATCGCGTGCAGCATCAGAGGTTCCGTTGGAGACACGACCGATGCGTGACTGCCGCCTTCGGTTGCGGCAACAAAGACTTGTCCGACCACCACGCCCAGGAAATAACCTCCGACGGTGACGGCCATACCCACGAGAAATTTTGAAAGCAATGGCTTTTCAGTCATTTTGCCGATTACGGATGCGACGATGCAGCCGACGAGCAAGATGGCCGGGATGAAACTCAATTTGATCAAATAGGGTGACACTCCCAGCGACGCCGCAAGCGTTCCGGGCTCGGCCGCGTGATGGCCCGCGTGGAAATCAAATGCACTGCGCACAAAGATACCCATGTCCCATTTGTGACTGTACTCGACCGCCTTCACACCAAGGAACATGGACGCACAGACCATGGTGATCAACAAGTACAGGCTGCACTGCTTATTCTTTCCCAGCTGAGCAGACCGAACCGCCAACGCCATGGTCAAACTGCTGAACAGCAGAACAATGGTGTTCATGCCACCAAGGTACTTGTTCAGGAATACGTGAGCCTGTTCGAAGACTTCCGGATGATGGTTTCGCCAAAGCGTGTAAGCTACGAACAGTCCGCTGAAAAACAGAACTTCGGTGACCAGAAAGATCCAGATGCCCAGCTTCCCTGAATCGAACTGCTGTTCGGCCGAATCAAAATGATGGGCGATGAACTCACCATGGTCATGGTGGTCATCGTGAGCGGTGTCGTGAGAATCGGCAACTGCCATCGCAAGGCTCCGAAAAACGGTCGGCAAGCGGACCGGATCAAATGGAAAAATAGTAAATTGGTAAACGGCACAGTGTGAGCGTTTTATGGCACAGCACAGGCGTTTCATGGCCTGCGTTAAGCCTTCAGTAAATGGTCGTCTCGGGCGAGTCGATGACCGAACTAGTGAGTAGCCGGTTGAGGATCGGCTTCCACAGGTTTGGTCGGTTGAGCCAACTCGCGATGAACGTAGGTGTCTAATTCTTCGTCGTAAACTTGGGTGTCAAAATCGTACGGGTCGGTCATGACAACCTTGTGAGTAAAGTTGTGAAAATCGGGAGGCGAACTGGATTGCCACTCCAGTGAAGCTGCTCGGAATGGATTACTACCGCACCGCGGGCCTTTGAATGCTGCGTACAGCAGCACTGAGTAAGCCATCACGATTCCGAATCCAAGCACGAATGCTCCGATGGTCGAGTACTGGTGGAAGATCTGAAATTCCGGATCGTAGGTTGCGTAACGGCGAGGCATCCCGCGGGCACCCATCACGAACTGAGGGAAGAAAGTCAGGTTGAACCCTGTGAAAACCAAGAAGCAAGAGATTCGGCCTAGCGTGTCGTTGTACATCCGGCCAAAGATCTTGGGCCACCAGTGGAACACTCCGCCCAACAAGGCAGTCAAGGTTCCTCCGACCATCACGAAGTGAAAGTGAGCGACCACAAAATACGTATCGTGCAAATGAATGTCAGTTGAAAGGGCTCCAAGAAACAGGCCGGTCAATCCACCAATTCCGAACAGGAAAATGAACGACAGAGCGTAACACATGGGCGTCGACAACAAGATCGAGCCCTTGTACAGCGTTGCCAGCCAGTTGAACACTTTCACCGCAGACGGAATCGCGACCGTGAACGTGATCGCACTGAAGATCAGCGTGACCACTTGGGACTGCCCACTGGTGAACATGTGGTGTCCCCAGACCAGAAAGCCCAGCAGAGCGATCGCGATACTTGAGAACGCAATGAAAGAGTAACCAAAAATCTTCTTCTGGCTGTAGACCGAGATCAATTCGCTGATCACGCCCATCGCAGGCAGAATCATGATGTACACCGCAGGGTGACTGTAGAACCAGAAGAAATGCTGGAACAGAACCGGGTCACCGCCGTACTTGGGGTCAAAAATGCCGATGTGCATCGTCTTTTCTGCAATCAGCATCAGCAAGGTGATTCCCAGCACGGGCGTTGCAAGGACTTGGATGATCGAAGTGGCATACAAGGACCACAGAAACAATGGCAGCTTGAACCATGTCTGGCCTTTGGCTCGCATCGTGTTCACGGTGACCAAGAAGTTCAGCCCCGTGAAGATCGAACTGAAGCCCAGAATGAACGCACCGAAGGTCGCGTAGATGACTCCGGTTTCCGTTTCAATACTGTACGGCGTGTAGAAAGTCCAACCCGTATCCAGCCCGTTACCCGAGAGAATCGCGGCCAGTAGGCATCCGGTTCCGGCAATCCAAAGGTAGAAACTGGCAAGGTTCATGCGAGGGAAAGCCACATCTTTGGCACCCAACATCATTGGCAGCACGATGTTACCTAAGGCCGCCGGCACGCTGGGGATGATGAACGAGAAAACCATCACCGCTCCGTGGAGCGTGAACATCTGGTTATACATTTCGTTGGATAACTTGACCGGCCCCGTTCCATCAAAGGACCACAAATGACTCCGCAAGACCAGCGCGAAAATTCCCGCCATGATCAACGCAACGTTGACCCCGATCAGGTACATGATCCCGATACGTTTGTGATCGAGCGTGAACGCCCACGACTTCCAACCTTTTTCGTGGTTCAGGAAGTGTGTTTCGGGTGTGCCGAAAGTGTTTCGAATGGCTTCACTTGACATGGTTTCAACCTCGTAGTTGTTGACAGATGTTCGGGTCTGTCTGATCGTTGCGGGCGACTAAAATTTGCCCTGAGTCGTGTCTCTATCTTCAGAACTTAAGCGTCAGAATCTTCCTTGTCTTCCGTCGAGACGGCCTCATCTTCCGACTCTGGTTTCTCAGCTTCGCCAGACTTGCCTTCGTTCGGCGATCCGGCAGCTTCCGGCGAATCAGTCACTAGGCTCGGATCTTGCAGGTACTTCAGGTAAGCGATCACGTGAGAAATATCATCTTGATCGAGGATCCCTTTGAACGAGTTCATCTTGGAAACCGGTCCAAAGCCTTCGACGACGACCTTATCCGGATACTCAATCGACTCTTTGATGTATTGCTCGTTCGCTTCGATCGGGTCGCCATTGTGGGCTTTTCCTTTGCGTCCCCAGGTCAGGTTCAACGCGGGACCTGTGGCAGCCTTGCCGTCGATTCGGTGGCAGCCAGAACAATGGATCTTGTACAGTCGTGAACCATTTTCCCAAGGCGGGTGCTCCGCCTTGATCCATTGAGTGTTCGCTTTGCGATCTTCGTTGCTGATGTGAACTTCAGCGACGGTTCGCATTTTGGAGTGACCTTCACCGCAGTATTCGGTACAGGACAAACGGTACTGCCCCAACTTGGTCGGGTTGATGTAAGCGTAGGTGTAACGACCCGGAACGATATCCATTTTTTGCCGGAAGGCTGGGATGTACATGCTGTGAAGCACATCCTTGGATTGCATCACCAGCTTGACCGGTTGGTCACGCACGAGGTGCAGTTCGGACGAACTGTCGCCATCGGGGTAAGTAAACAGCCAATTGTATCGGCTGGCGGTGACGAGAATTTCTTCCGCATCATCGCGAGGAATACGAGAATCGAAGTAGCCGGTGGCTCCCCACCAGAACATTGGTACCAGCAAGATGCTTGGAAGTACCGACCAAGCGATTTCCAGTTTTGTGTTGTGCGAACTGCTGGGCTCGATCACGATCTCTTTGCCTTTGCGACGGTACTTGAAGACCAAGTAAACCATGGCCGCGACGATCACCACAAAGGAAACGGTCGACACCCATAAGATGAACATGTACAGATCATCCACGCCCTCCGCGAACGTCGATGCCTGCTCAGGGAACCAGTAAGTGACCCCCGTTTCTGGCCGTTCGATCGACGACTGTGGCACGGCGGTTCCCGGCAGAGTCGTATCCTGGACTCGTTCCAAAACAGTTTTGGTTTGTCCGAACAAGGTTGGGAGTTGCCAGTTCATGTGAATTAAGTCGTGTGAAAGTTGAAAAATAATGATCCGGTAGGGAGGCTTTTCTTGGCCGCGATCTAAAGCTGTTGCGGTACCGAGGGCGGTTCAAGCATCGACGCTTCCGAGTTTTTTCTCTTGCGATTGGTGAAAAACCAGTAAGGCGTCAGACCCAACAGTAAACCACCTGCGGTCAACAAACCGCCAATTCGCATGATCGACATCGCTTGCATCGTGTATTTGCCGGTCGATTCGTCAAAAACAAAGCAGCCCAGCCCATACGCGAGTTGATTGATGGGCGAGCCAATCTTCCCTTCGGCCGATTCAATGAGCGCTCGTCGAATCGTCACCGGATCGTAATTCAACCCGTGGATGTACCTGACGATTTTTCCTTTGGGCGAAAGCAAGATAAACACCGGCGGATGCGAGAACAGCTTCTGTTCGCGAACGTACTTGTAGCGAAAACCCGTCTCGTTGGTCAGTGACTCAATCTGGTCACGATCGCCTGTCAAAAAATGCCAGCCTGACTCGCTCTCCGGACGGTTGTACTGCCCCATGAACTTCTCACGTGTCGCTCGCGAACGAGATGTCTGTTCGTTGGGGTCGATGCTGACCGATACCAGTTGAAAATCTTTGCCGACTTCGAAATCCACTTCCCGCAAGCAACTGGTCATGTTCTGCAATTGAACGCTGCACAGCTTCGGGCAATCCGAATAATTGAACGACAGCATGACCGGTTGCTCACCATCGAAAAAATGACCGAAGCGAACGCGATTGTTCTCGTGGTTGTCGAACGACTGATCACCCGAGACAAACTGGCCGATGTGATCATCGACGCCGATGCCTTCCGAGACTTTCGGCTTCGTGTTAATGCCGTAAGGATCATCGATCGCCGGATCTCGATCCGCTTTCGCTTCGACCGATGTCTGACTAGTGACAGAACTCGTATCGTCGGCGCTGAGCAAGCCAGCCATCGCAACTACCATCGCGCACGCCAGCAACCAGACCAACGCTTGAATGCGTTTCGTTTGCAGGGCTCGAGTTTTGGTCGCAGTTGTCATGACTATCAAATAGGGTTCCGTGGGAACCAATTTTTCAACGCTATTTCCCGTAAGTGGCGACGACCTTCGCGATCGCGTCGTTGATCGAGGCGACTCCGTCACCACCATCAAGCACTTTTTTCTGAGCTTCGATGGCTTCGCGTGCAGGCAAGTGTTCGACCTGTTGGGCTCGCTGGCGCTGGTAACTGTTTTGAAGGTGGTAACAAAGTCCCTGAACGAACATCACCGACAGCAAAGTCACGATCGCACTGATGGCTCCGATCACAACAATAACCGGAGTGTTCACGTCGTCGTAACTTGGCCGCTCGATGGCAGCATCCGCGTTGGTTGTGTCGTTGGAATGGCTCATGGTCGTGATCGATTGTAAGAATCTGTCGTCTTAATTTTAGGTGAAAACTGTTTCGAGTCCTGTGACATTGTGTCTGACTGTGGACTCGCCAAGGGCGGCCTAATGAACCGCGTGGTTCAACGCCTCGCCCAGTCGCGGGTCTTTCAGTGGGACCAACGGGCGATTACGAGCCACATAGCAGAAAATTGCGATGTAAATCGCGATCATGCCAACGGCACAGGGGATATCAATCAATGGGTTGAAGGTGAATGAGTTCGTGTACTGATTCATCTCGGGCATGATCAACCAATAGTGGTCAACCCAGTGCATGACCAGCAGGAAGATGCCCGCTCCGGCCAGAAATTTTTGACTACGTCGAGCGGTACGGCCCATGATTGCCAGAAACGGAATGAACAGGTGACCTGCGACCAGCAGCAGCGACAGGACACCCCAGCCGCCTTCCATGCGATAGCGATACCAAAAGGTTTCTTCCGGAATGTTTGCGTACCAAATCAACATGAACTGACTGAACGCGATATAGCCCCAGAACACGATGAAGCCGAACGTCAGTTTGCCAAGATCGTGATAGTGTTCTGTTGTGATCTCATCGGTGACGCGGCCGGACTTTTGCAACCACATCGCGGTCAAAGTAATCGTGATCAAACCGCTCATGAAGGCCCCGGCAAAAAAGTAAACGGGGAACATGGTGCTGAACCACAACGGCGACAGCGACATTTCGAAGTCAAACGAGCTAAAGACGATCGTCACCGCGAATAAGATCAAAATCGGAGCGGACAACGCCTGCATGCGTTTCGTCAAACCCACGTCACCCGATTCATCTTGCGCCAGTGAAGTCTTAAGAAAGAACCAACCCATCGCGCCCCAAATCAAGAAGTAAGCAATCGCTCGAACGGAGAAAAATCCTGAGTTCAGGTATCCGCCTTTTTCTTGTTCAATCGGAGGCCGGACTTCCGCAGGTAGATCGGCAATGACGGCCGCTTGCTCAACCGAGTGTGCTGACCAGCCGGGCGCATTCCACGAATAAACCGAACTTGATCCAAACAACACGGGCACCAAGATCAACAAAAACAGTAATCCAAGCGGCAACGTACACATCGCAAACAGTTCGGCCAAGCGTCGCACGGTGACGTTCCAACCGGCTCGCGTCAGATGCGAAATGATCACGAAGAACAAACAACCAAGTGAAATTGAAAGCAGAAAGCAAAAATTGACTAGGTAGATAAACGAGAATCGCTCGAAGTTGAATCCCGTCAGCAACAGAGACAAGCCCAGCCCGATCGCGCCAACGATCAACAGCAGCGGCATTGCTTTGAGGTGGCCGTCGTTAAGCGTGACGACATCCGAAGTGATTTTTGCAGGTCGAGTTTCGTGCATGATCGTGTTCGTTCCAGGGAAACAGATTTCCCGCCAATGGATCGGTTAGGTTTCGTTCGGACTTCGTTTAACTAGTTTTGTCTTCTGCGTCTGAGCCACCGTCGGCATCAGATTTCTTGTCGTCTTCACCGCCTGCGTCTTCATCCACGACCGCAGTCAGTGGTTTGATTCCCGTCTGCTGTAACGCTTTGACGTAAGCCACGATGGCCCAGCGGTCTTCGACAGGAATCTGAGACCCATACGGTCCCATCGTGTTCCGGCCATTGGTGATCGTGTCAAAAATTCGGCCCAACGGGTTCTTCGAGTCGTCTTTCACGGTCGCGTCGTGCAATGACTTGGCCGCCGTCCACTGAGCCTGTCCGTTGGCACCCAACGCCATCGCTTTCTGGTTAACAAGACCGTTTCCGTTCGCGTCGTATCCGTGGCAGGCAGAGCAGTAAATATTGAACCGCTGTTGGCCTCGTTCCACGAAATCCTGGTCGACCGTGATGCCTTCAGGGAACTTGGTCAGCCACATGGAAACGTCTTCTGCTTCCGCGGCGGGAGCTTCTTTTTTGTCTTCCAGAGAAGCCGACACGAACTGAGCATTTGTCTTGATGGATGACGCAGCCGATTTCGGCCGGTAATCTTTTTTCAGGCCGCGGTACATTTCCGAATCGATCTCAAGCCGCCCGCGAGGAATGGCTCCATCGACAGGTTGACGCATCGCTCGCTCGTCGGCGAACAAGTACTCTCCGTTTTCCATGACCGGGCTGAGCACCTGAGTCTTCTCCTTGTGCTGCCAGTCCATGTCCGGGACGACATGCAATCGAGGTTGACGGTTCGTCATTCCCATATTTCGGAAGATCATGACCGGAGGCAGCATCAACAGAAACACGCCCAACAAACCAACCAGACGCACCCATGAGGGAAGTTGGTTGTCGGTCAAGTCTTGGCGACATTCCTCGATCGCCACCGCACCCCATTGATTCAATTGAGATTCGGTTTCGCTGCGATTGAACTTCTCGTCCTTCGTTTCAATCATCAGGAAGAACTTGTCGTTCGTCGCTCGCTTGAATCGAGAAATTCGATGCAACGGATTCGAGAACATCGGCAGCTTGTTCAGTCCCCACATTCCCAGAAACGTTGCAAAGGCACTTGAGAGAACAATCACTTCAAACGTGACCGGAATGTTGGCGGGCAGGCTGAAGATCGGCTTGCCGCTGATCTTGAAAGCATAACCGGGAAAAATCGGCGACCATTCGGCCGCATTGGTGTAGTACTGCATTCCCAGCCCGACGAAACAGGCCCCGAAACCCACCACGAAAACGAGAAACGGCAGCAACGAACGCTGGATTCCGATTGCCGGATCGATGCCGTGTACCGGAAACGGACTGTAAGCGTCCATCGACTTATAGCCGGCCAAGCGAGCTTCATTGCACGCGCTAACTAGCGAATCCGGATCGTCAAACTGAGCCAGCAAGCCGACTAGTTTGGAATCGTTGTCGTGTTTATCTGCCATAACGTTTATTTCTCTAAGCGGAACAAGTCGCTACACCGGAGCGTGTCGCGATGCACCGGTTTGTCGTTGTCGTCAATGTAATTGGTTAGTGGTGTCCATCGCCGTGAGGCATGATGCCTTTGACTTCTGCCATCGCGATCACTGGCAGGAATCGACAGAACAACAGAAACAAAGTCGTGAACAAACCGAAGCTTCCTATCAACATCATGATGTCGACTCCGGTCGGATGAAAATAGGCCCAGCTGGACGGCAAGAAGTCGCGACACAATGACGTGATCGTGATCACGAAACGCTCGAACCACATGCCGATATTCACAAAGATGCACACAATCACCATGAACCACGGCGTTGTTCGACACCACTTGAACCAGAACAGTTGAGGAATCACGACATTACAAGTCACCATGATCCAGTACGCCCACCAGAAGTTACCGAACGCGCGGTTGATGAACGCAAATTGCTCGTTGGGAACGCCAGAATACCAAGCGATAAAGAACTCGATCCCATAAGCCGTGCCGACCATCATTCCCGTCGCCATGATGATTTTATTCATGTTCTCAAGGTGACGCAGCGTGATCAGATTTTGCAATCCGTAGATTGCTCGGGCTGGAACCAGCAGCGTTACCACCGCAGCAAATCCACTGAAGATCGCACCCGCTACAAAGTAAGGCGGAAAGATCGTGGTATGCCAACCGGGCAGCTGAGAAACCGCGAAGTCAAAACTAACGATCGTGTGTACCGAAAGAACTAGCGGCGTCGCCAAGGCGGCAAGAATCGTATAAGCGATTTCGTAACGATGCCAGTTCCGAGCCGAACCGGTCCAGCCAAGTGACAAAACGCCATAAACAAGCTTGCCAATTTTTGTTTTGCAGCGATCGCGGAACGTCGCGATATCGGGCACCATCCCCATGTACCAGAACAGAATCGAGACCGTCGCGTAGGTCGAAACCGCGAAAACGTCCCACAGCAATGGGCTGCGGAAATTGGGCCACATCGCCAAGTGCTCGGTCGGGATCGGGAACAGCCAATAGAAAACCCAGACGCGGCCAATATGAACTCCAGGAAACAGGCCTGCACAGACGACCGCAAAAATCGTCATCGCTTCGGCAGCACGGTTAATGCTCGTCCGCCAGTTTTGACGGAACAAAAACAGAATCGCACTGATCAGCGTTCCCGCGTGGCCGATACCGACCCAGAACACAAAGTTCACAATCGGCCAGCCCCAGTACGCAGGGTTGTTATTTCCCCAGACGCCGACGCCTTTCATCAATAAGTGATTAACGCAACCGCCCAAAACCAACAGCAGAGAGACCGCTGCGGCCAAAATCAGCCACCAGATTTTTGGCGGGTTTTCAGCTTCCCACGGAGCGCAAACGGTTTCCGTGACGCCCGCGTAGTCCAAGCCGCCAAGAACCAGAGGGGCACGTGTGCCCGGTTCTTCGTTCGTGTTATCGATGTCGATTGCTGGATTGACCGAAGCCATTGAGTTATCTCGTTAAAAGTTCGTCGCCAGATTTCTGGAAATCACCTGAATGAAGCAGAAACTGGATGTACTTGTTCGATTGATTTAGTGAAGGACCGAGCGGTTTATTGAAGTCTTAAAGTCGTCTTTCATTCCACGAAAGAATATTTCATGCCTCTTTCGTGGAAGCGAAAGGCGACACGTGTTGGCCGCTCGCTCCTAAGCGTCTTTCTTTTCGTGGTCGTGATTTTTCTCGTCGTGATCATGGTCATGACCCTTGGTGCCTTCCGGCTGATTGTGGTCGTCGCCATGACCGCCATGAAGGTATTTGGGCACCGAATCGGTATCGTCGAAGTCCATCAACGCCGGATGGACATTGCGAACACGAGCCAGATACTTGGTTCGCGGACGGTTGTTCAGTTCTTCGAGCATCACGTAGGCTCGCGGATTCGCGTGAGCTTTCGCAACGTCGCTCTCTTTGTTGTGCAAGTCGCCAAACTTGATCGCTTGGGTTGGACACGCGTCCTGGCAAGCGGTCGTGATCTCGTTCGGGCCAATTGAGCGATGCTCGTTCTTCGCCTGAATCTTGGTGTTCTGGATTCGCTGCACACAGTAAGTGCATTTTTCCATCACGCCACGACTTCGAACCGTGACTTCCGGATTCATCATCAGGTGCTGGAGGTCGCGATCCCCCGGTTCGAGTTTATCGGCCCCTGGGTATTTCAAGAACGTCTTCGCGTCAGCGTAGTTAAAGAAGTTGAATCGACGAACTTTGTAAGGACAGTTATTGCCACAGTACCGGGTTCCGATACAGCGGTTGTAAACCATGTCGTTCAGACCCTCGTCACTGTGAACCGTTGCAGCGACCGGGCAAACGGTTTCGCACGGAGCGTTCTCGCAGTGGTGACAGGTGACCGGCTGGTGAACGATTTGCGTATCACCTTCATCGATTGCCGCTTGGTTGTATAAATTGTCGCCGTAGTAGCGATCGATTCGCATCCAGTGCATTTCGCGGCCGCGCCACACGTCTGCTTTACCAACGACCGGAATGTTGTTTTCCGATTGGCACGCAATCACGCAACTGTTGCAGCCGGTGCACTTGTTCAAGTCGATCGACATACCCCACACGTTGGTGGTGGTCGGGTCTTCGTTGGCGTACATCTGGCGCGAGCCAGGCGTCAGATCGAACAGCTCGTGGTGCATGTGAAACGCTTCGGGCCACTGTGGCGCGTGATCAGCGTGACCATGATCCTCGTGGTTGTCACCCTCGTGCGAATTGGCGTCACTTGCGTCGGCGTCTTCGGGGCGAGTGAAACTGACTTGTCCCATGATGGGAAGCTGGCCCTTATTCAGCAAAGAAGCGTGGCCTTTTTCCTTCTTATCGTGACCATCGCCATGATTGTCATGACTTTCACCAATCGGGTGCTTCTTCAAAAACGAGCTGTAGCTCTTGAACGAACCCTCGCGGATCAAGGCACTTCGATCCGTTTCCGCCTTGGTCGCGTCGCGGAACATCCGAGCCTGAATCTCGTTGCGACCCGTGCTGTCGATTGTCCAAGGTTCCTGAACGACGGCCAGCTTATAGTTGGTGCCCGTTGGCTGAACCACATCCGTTTTTAATGACGGAGCAAGCGACCAGTTCTCCAATGAACGCAACGGCGAGACATCCACACCGATCGAGTCGATGTTTTTCGCCTTGTCGCCGCCGACCCGACCCGCCGCTGTTCGACCGTAACCGATTTCGACGCCCAACGATCCATCTGCCTGGCCGGGCTGAATGTTAACCGGCAGAGAAATCTCGGCTCCGTTGATTTTCAGCGTCATCAGCTTGCCCTGCTTCAGGCCCAGCTTCTCACCCGTTGCTGGGCTGACACTGACGACATTGTCCCACGAAATCTTCGTGAAGAAATCGGGCAGTTCTTGCAGCCAGCTGTTGTTCGCGAATCGGCCATCGTAGACCGAGTTGCTGGTCGCAAAGACGACCTCGACGCGATCGCCATCCCACGGTTTGGCCCAATCTTGAAAATCCCCGATCGAGTTTTTTTCGTTGGCTGACGGGGTCACTCTTTTGGCGGCCGAGTCTGCGATGAAGCCGTCATGAACAGCCTGCTGCCAATCCGTTTCGCTCAGCCCGTGAGTTTTCTGCACAATCTGCTGGCTGTCGACTTCTTCCAAGCCCATCAAAGCAGAAAGTGTTTCCAAGTCAGATTTGCCGCCGAACAGCGGATTGATCAATCGCTGACCGATCAGCACCGAGCCATCGAAAGCGTAACCGTCCTGCCATGACTCCAACGGATGAGCCATTGCACTGACCCATTGGCAGTGGCGACTGGTTTCGTTGTTGTAACAGGTTGCATGCAGTGAATGTTTCAGCTTTTTCAACAGCGAGCCGAATTTCAGTGAACGCGGAGCAAGGTAAGCCGGGTTGCCGCCTAAGATCATGAGGCTTGTAATCTGCCCGCCTTCAATCTGATTGGCGAGGTCTTGGATCGAATCCAGCGTCGACACGCGATCCGCATCCGGCACCTCACTCAGCAGGACCGTCTTGCCAGTGTTGCCTAGCTCTTCGTTCAAGCGATGAACGACTGCGTGAACGGCTGGCGATTGACGCTCTCCCGCGACGATAACACTTTCGCCTTTGTGCTTAAGCAAATCGGACGCGATTGCCGCGAGCATTTTTTCGCGATACGGCAGTGACCCGTCGACTTCTGTCTTGCCCGCGCGAACTGCGTCCGCCAGTGCGCCAACAAATTCGACGATTCGCTGGGAAGGCAAAGCCAGTCGATGATCGGCTGCAGCACCTGTCACGCTGAACTGGCTTTCGATCGAATACAGCCGGCTCATCCCTTTGTCGCTGTCAACGTCGCGGCCCATGGCGAACTTGAAACTGTTGGCGATTCCCGCAGGATCCAAGCCAAGAATATCCGCGTCCAAGGTGACAATGATTTTCGCTTTGTCCAACCGGTAATTGGCTCGATGGACCTTCCCAAACGCCAGCTTGCTGCCTTGACGAGTGTTGTCATCGGCAACCGGAGCAAACGTGAACCATGCACCGCCCTTCTTCATGAACTCGCGTTGCAAGCGAAACAAACTCGGCGAAGATGTCGGTTCGGCTAGAACCGCCACACCGCTCAGGTCGCTCTTGGATAGAATTTTTCCGAATTCTCCCAACAGAGATTCCCAAGTCGTCTCGACTTGCCGTTCACCTTCGCCGGAAGCCTTCAGCGGGCCTCGCAGACGGTCGGGGTCGTAAAACTCCAGCAGGCGAGCTTGAGTGAAGGTCGACGAAGCTCCCATCGATCCCGGATGATCCGGGTTTCCATCTAGTTTGATCGGGCGACCGTCGTAATTGGTGGAAATCAGCGGCTGGGCGATTCCGCCAAAGTCCAGCATTGTGGCGAACTTTTCCGGAATGCCCGGGATGCGACCTTGAGGCCGAAAGGCAAACGGCGCGATTGTTTCTTCTTCGTAACGACACCCAGCGGCACCACCGAGCGCCAGCGAGGCACCCATCAATTGCAGCCAGCGACGCCGCGAAAGACCGTCGTCGTGATAATCCGTGGCAGCGCCAAAGTCATGATCGATCGCCTCATCGAACCCAGGCATGTCGGCCAGAGTGTCAGGGTTGATGTGATTGGCGGTAGAGCGAGGCTTGTTCATGTGATTTGTTGTCGTTGAATCGCGTTCCGTTGGCGACAGGAACGATGGACAGTTTTTGGGTGCAACGAATGGTTACCGGAAATCGATTATCGGTGGCAGGTCGAGCAATTGATTTTCGGATTCACTTCCAGTTTCTCCGCCCATTCGGCGTGATACTCATTCGGGTTTTCAATTTCCAGATCCAGTTGCGTCACCAAGTTGGGATCGCGAACAGGAAGGTGTCCTTTTTCGGTGCTTTTACGGTGACAATCGAGGCACCACTTCATCGACATCGATTCGACCTGAGTCACCACTTCCATCTGATCGACTCGGCCGTGGCAAGAAACGCAGCTGACACCCTTGTTGATGTGAACACTGTGGTTGAAGTAAACAAAGTCCGGCAGATCGTGGACTCGCTGCCATGGAACCGCGTCGCCTGTGTCCAAGCTCTTGCGGACGGGTTCCAGCAAGGGGCTTTCGGCGTGAATCACACCCAAGGTTCGCCCGTCAGCGGTCGTTCGATTTCCGCCGTGACAATTGCCACAAGTCGCCGTCGGAGGCACCGCAGCATGACCGGCTTTCTCGACCGTGTTGTGGCAGTAACGACAGTCCATCTTCAATTTGCCCGCGTGCAGTTTGTGACTGAAGGGGACCGGCTGCCGAGGCTGGTGCCCCACGTTGACGATCGACGGATGGATCGCCGCGAACAGGCAAGTCGCTAGGTAGCCACCAACCGACAGCGCAGTAATGGCCGCCAGAGCAGTGAATTTATTAACCCAAGTGGGAAAGTGGAACTCTTGCATCGAGAATCACCCGAGTTTCGCGAAGACGAAAATCGGCCTTTGAAGCTGGAAAAACCGGCATGAGATCAGCCGCTCCAAGCGACCGAAATCCCTTTTGTCGACAGGAACTGCCCACATATTCAATCGCAGAATCTAAACCAAAGTAACCTGCCCTTCGAGGTGCAAAAGTGTCCCACTCGAACGGGGGGTTGTGAAGCCCCCGCAGAACGACCAGTCTGGAGGGCGAGTCGTTGCTACAATTTGGGAAAACACGGTCGCCTTGATGGGGCTTATAATGGAAGTGAGGATAAAAGTGTGGAAGTGTAAAAACCTCACTTTTCACATTTGAATCCCATCCTGTCCTAGCACTTAGTCCCAACTTTTGGCGTCTGATCCATGTCCACCGATGCTTCCAGAGCTGAGTTAATTGCCCGGCGCAACGCCGCGATGGCGGAAATATCGCGGGGCTGGGAAGGACATGACGATCTCGACCCAACAGGACCGTCGGGCCATCAGTACGGGATTTCCCAGAGTACTCGACTGACCAGTGATTATCGCCAACAACACCGAAAGGATGCGATGGACATCACCCCGCGGCAAGTCATGGACTGTTTGATCGACGCCGGGATCAAAGACTGGGTGTTGATGGGGCTGCATGGCTACGTGGGCTACCTGCCGATGCCCCGCGCGACTCAGGATGTTGATGTTATGGTGTCCTCGCAGGAATCCGAAAAAGCCGTCGAGGTGATTCAGGCCCGATGGCCCACGCTGGAGGTTACCCGTTTTCCGGTCGTGATTCGTTTTGGCGATCCTGCCGACTTGGATGCTCGGGGCAAAGCCAAACAGGTGATCGACTTGATGCTGCCCAACAGTCAGTTTCAAAAGACCATTCTGAACAAGCATGTCAAAGTTGACGAGCGAACCGGGGATCGTTACCCGACGGTAGAGGCCGCCATCGTTTCGAAATACTCTGCGGTGATCTCACGACATCGGAAACAGGGAAAAAAACAAATCGATGCTGGTGACCTTCATCACTTGATCCAAGCGAACCAATCGGTCGTCGACCGATCGACGCTGTTTGATCTGGCAGAAGAAATATGGCAGGGTGCAGGCGACGACATCTTGGACTTCGTGCAGCGAGCGATCAACAACCAGCCGTTCGAAATATAACCCTGCGATGCGTTCTCACTACGGCGCGTTCTTTTTCAGCTTTCGCTGGAGCGTGCGGCGAGGAATATCCAGACGCCGAGCGGCCTCGGAAATGTTCCCGCCTGAATCACGCAACACCCGTTGAATGTGTTCCCATTGAGCTTCCGCCAAGGACGGAGGAGGAATTTCGGGCGTGGGTAGCGGACCGGGATTTTCTTCGAACGCAGCCAGAACTTGGTCCGCGTCAGCAGGCTTGGTGACATAGCCAACCGCTCCCAGTTTGACGGCTTCTACCGCGTTGGTGATGCTGCCATAGCCGGTCAGAATCACAACCTTGGTCTCAGGAGACTTTTCACGGATCGACTGCAACAATTCCATCCCGGTTTTTCCGGGCATCTTAAGATCCAGCACGGCCATGTCGGGTTGATGTCGAGCAGCGATATCGATCGCCTCGTCATACTCGCCTGCAATCGTGACGATCAAACCACGTTTGGAAAATGCTTTCTCCAAACGGTTGCGAAGCACATCATCATCATCAACGACCAGAATTGTTTTCGTGGCTTCCATCGGAGCATCCAGATAAGCGTTCATTTGGATTCAATTGTAACTGGGGACTTGCCCAACAAACTACCGGATTCAATTCGACCTTGCTTGTGCAAAATCGATCGTGAATCGTTTTCATCCGGCAAATTATTTACTCGCAAGTCCTAATTTGAGGAATTTGTTTCTGCTGGTAGACAAATCGTGACGCAGGTTCCGTGCCCAGGTGTGGAATCGAAATGTAAGCTTCCGTCGAGCCGCGTGAGCACGTTCTGAGCAAGAAACACACCTAACCCCATCCCTTTTCCGGGTGGCTTGGTCGTGAAAAACGGCTCACTCACACGCCCCAACTGCTCGGCCGACATACCGATTCCCTTGTCGCGAATCTCCCACTTCCAGACATCGCCTGACGCCTTTGGTTCACGAAAGATCCGAACCAGAACCGCTTGTTGCGATGGATCGGCATCAATCGCGTTCTGAATCAAACACCGCAAGGCCTGAGTAAGACCGTCCAGCGGAGCCAAAATCGTTTGCTGATCGGAATCCGGAGGCAGCGACACCTGCACCCGACTCGATTCACTCAAACCGTCAATCGTCGCGTCGGACAACTGCCGGATCGAGTAACGTTTGATCGATTCTCCGATCGTTTCGCCTGCGTGACCGGCCATCCGGTCGAGAATCGCTCGGCATCGAGCCAACTGATTGCGGATCAACTGAACGTCCTCCACGATGTCGGTGAATTCGGGAAACTCGCCCGACTGCTCGTCAATCGCCCGTTCGACATCTTTTGCCACAACCGCAATCGTGCTCAGAGGCGTCGCTAGTTCGTGAGCCGCTCCCGCCGCCAGCGTTCCCAACGCTTCGATCTTCTCACTGCGAGCCTGCACGGCCTCTGCTTCCCGGACAGCCTGCTGGTGTTCAGCCAGTTCGCCCGTCAGTCGAGTCATGAAGTAAACGATCACGCCACTGCATGTCGAAAACGCAACCAGCGAGCCAAGATGCTGAAGTGTCAACTTGCTGCCGGCTTCGAGTGGTCGGAACCCGAGATCCAGCGGAGGCAATGGTTGGTGATGAATCAGCAAGCCAGCAAAACACAGCACCGTCAACGCGTTAATCGCCAACGTCCAGTTCCGGTCCAATAAAAGAGCACACAGACTCAGGTTCACAAAAAAGAACAGCAGGAAAGGATTGTTGGGGCCGCCCGTCGAGTACAACAAACCAGTCAGCGAAAGCAGATCCACGACCAGCACCAGCCCCAGCATCAGATTCCAAGGATAAGTGTGTCCGTCAGGACGATTTTTCCAGCTGCGAAACATCACCGTCAACAGCACATTGGAAATGGCGGTCAACAAAATCAGTCCGATGACCGTTCGAGCCATCGGGATTTCAATTCCAAACAACCAGACGGCCGCGGTGGTCACGATTTGTCCGATGACGGCAACCAATCGCAACTGGATCAACCAGGCAGCGTTTCGTTGATATCGAGTTGACGGATTGAGCATGAAAACGAAACAGTTGCAACTGGAAGCGGGACGGACGTTTCCTGCTATCATACCACAATCAAATTTCAAATCGCGAAACTTAAATTCGCCATGTCACGAACGACAACTATGGCCATGACTCAAGAACACGAAACCGACAGCTCGCCTGCTGAATCGACTGCATCACATCCACCGCGAAAGTCGACAGCTCAACAGAAGGTTCCTCGTCTGAGTGCTCGCGGGCTGACGGTGGCGTTGGTGTTGATGACGTTGATTCCGACGTTCACGGTGTTGGCGATCTGGAAATTTATGCCGCAGGTTTACGAGGGCAAACTGAACGCGTCAGCAACCGCAGAAGGACTGCCGCCCGCCGATTTTTATCTGCCTCGTTATGACTTGCGACCACCATGGTCAGGCGGCGAGCTGATCCTGCACAACAACAGCGAGGACGACTGGAGTCACTTGAACATTCAAGTCAACGGCTTCTATCAGATCCACGATATTCAGCCGATCCCAGCGGGTGAATCCAAGCGTTACAAGTTAGAAAAATTTCTCACACGTTCGGGTGCTCGCTTCAAGCTGCAATACAACCAATTGAAGACCGTCCGCGTCTACGCTCGCCTCCCCGGCGGCAACCGTGCTACGTTTTCTCATGAATTTGAGACCGTGCCCGAGGGGTAAGTGGCGTTTGGATTTTTTTGAAACGCAGAGACGCGGAGAGCGCAGAGAAAACTCTCGGACCAAAGCTCTGTGTCCACAAGCTTCAAGACAGCAATTCAAAACAGGGTGACGGCGTTTCAATACAGGGAGGGGAAGGCTCTGTCCGCCCCCAGGGAAGGGAAGGCTCCGTCCGCACCCATTCCCAGCAATACGCATTTCATCACGATGCGGCTTCGTCCGCACCCGTCGAATAATAACGCTCAAGCATACGACCGGCTCGGACGGAGCCTCGCCCTCCCCGAAATCAGATTTTGAAATGCGATCGAATTTTTAAAAAAAATCTGACGGCAATACAGCGGCTCGGCGCGTCCAGACAAAACTACGGCGCAACAAACAGCTTGAGTGCCATCGTAAGTAGCAACGGGGTCAGCACCAGGCTGAGTGCCGAAGTGAGCAAAGCGACTTGAATCGCGACGCTCGGTTTGCCGCCAAAATGTTTTGACAGCACGATTGGAAAGATACCCGTTGGCATCGCGGCCTGAACAGCCAGTACAAGACGCAGTTCATCCGAGAACGTGACGTAATTGGCAACCAGCAGAATCATGGCCGGCAGGATCGCGAATCGCAGAATCGGTGATGCCATGATGACTCGCCAGTCGAGTTTCCATTTTTCACGCTCTAGGATTCCACACAGCGTGGCTCCAACCAGCATCACGGCAATCGGAATCGCGCACACGCCCATCATCGTGGTGGTGCGATGCAGCACTTCGACCAGCGGCATCGCGGCAGGCGGCAGCAAAGTCCAAGGCATGGTGAAGTTCAAGATCAAGCCGACCACGATCGCGATCGAGGGTCCGTTGATCAAACGCTTCCACGCGCCGGAGGCTGATCCACTGAGCAAAATAATTCCCAAGGTCCACAAACCGAATTCGACGCCCAGATTGTGAACGAACAAGATTCCCAGAATCTGATCGCTCGTCTCA
>CALFWL010000188.1 GCA_937928215.1 uncultured Pirellulaceae bacterium
TTGTTTTGAGGATGAATGTCTTCGAGATCACCAACGTCGGTCAACACCGCCATCCCGGTCTCGGGCACCGTTTTCAATATTTTCAATTGAGACTCCCAAAACTCGGGCAGCGATTCGGGGCCGAGCGCGCGATAACGAAACGGTGCGAGTTGAGCAAAACAGAACGGCAATTCAGGCTGACCAAACAACTGACGCCAGTTCTGAATCATTGCTGGAAAAAGCTGTTGATACTGAACGGCCCGCCCCACGTTCGCTTCCCCTTGGTACCAGATTACGCCTCGGATTGGAAAGCGGCCAAGCGGCGCGATCATCGCGTTGTACAAATTGGCGGGGCGATGAGTACTGTTGATCTCCCCGTTCTGGTCCCAATGTTTTAGAAGCGGCTCAAACGCATCAACACCCTCCATCGTTTCACGTGACAACCATGCCTCGCAAGGAGTGCCATCTACGGCCGCACTCACCAGCCCGATAGGAACATCGGGGACCCGTTGTGCAATCTCACGTCCGAAGAAATAACTTGTTGCAGAAAACCTCTTGACGGATTCTGGCGAACAAATCTGCCATGGCACGATTTTCGAAAATTCGGTTTTCGGGGACGCAGCAACGCTTTCTTCGACTCGGAACAATCGCAGCCCAGTGAATTCCTTCGATTGCTCGATCTCTGCCTCCGCATTGAGCGCCATCGAAACCGGCCACGCCATATTCGACTGGCCGGAGCACAACCAGACATCACCGATCAGAACATCATTGATCACGACTTTCGCGTCTTCGTCGATCGCAACGATCGTGATTTCAAACGGGCCACCCGCGTCACCGGTTGCCAAATGAGCCGACCAATTTCCATTCGCATCCGCGCCAACGGGGATTTCCTGTTGTTGAAAGTTTATAGCGATTTTCTGGTTTGGTTTCGCCGTCCCAAAGATCGGAACGGTTGCGTTTCGCTGCAGTACCATGTGATCGCAAAACACTTTCGGTAGCACAATATCTGCGTCGACCGACGGTGAAAAGACGCCTGCGAAGATGGCAATCAAGCAGATGAGGAAATGGCAACGAGACTTCATGTCAGATCTCGGTTGTAGCGGGTCAGTGAATGCAATACCGAGTCTAAACACGCATCAACGCGATGAGCGAAACGGGGCGTCGTGACGGCAGCAAAGGAGGCAAGTCTAATTGATTGCAGCGCGACACTCCACTATCAGACTGTCATTGTTGCGAAGTAAATAGCTGATGGAGATGAAAATGGTATTTGCCAAGCTTTCCGCCGTAGTTGCCCGCACTGATCACTTCAATGCCTTCGCCTGCGGCAGATTCAATCCCCTTGGCCGTTGCCTGCGCGACTGAGTCAAAATCGATCCCGTCAATGACGATCTCATAGACACAGTTCACCCGCTCAGGCAACTTTGATTCGACTCGACCACGCAGCGTGGGACAATACGTGTCAGACGTGGAGGCTCGCAAAAAATTGTACTTTGACCCAACTTTGCTGCCACTGCGAACCACTCCTCCGGGGAACGGTAAGATAATATTGGGGAGCAAGTTGATCTGGTCGAGAGCTCGTTCAGCTGCGGCCAGCCCTGTCTGTTGATCGGACGCCAGTATCAAGAAGTTGCCGCCGGCGACACCTTTTGCCACCCCGATCGAGTCCTCGCAAATGAACTCCCCGTCCATCACGGGGATCCGCCAAAATCGACGGTCACCAATCAGTTTGCTTTTCTGGAAGCCATCGCCAAAGAATCGCAGCTGTTTCCCAAGTGGAAGCCGCGGCGGATCATCCAAGTCTTCCGCATCGGGATGGTCGGCGCGATAACGGTCAGAGCTCAAACCATCGAACACTGCGGAGGTCGGACACGTCATGACGCATTGGCCGACTCGGTTAACCATCGCTTTACCCAGCGCATCACCGGAGAATCCAAACGCGAGAACACTCGCGCCCGGACGTCCATCGTCTGTCTGGCCCGGTGAGATCATTTGTTCAACCGCGATCTCAGCGTCACAGCCGATCACCGAACTGCCATACCCGCACAGTTCTTTCAGGGCGGCGTCGAGCCATCGTGGGTTGGCCGCCGTGACGATCAGTCGCGTGTACCGCATCCCGAACGCTTCGGCAAACGTATCTTCGATCAGGGTGTTCCCGATTTTTAGTGATTCCGGCAAGCGTGATCTCTCCTCGGCGACACAGTTCGTGCTAAAGTGATTGGGATGAAGGACTCAAGCATCAATTCGAAATCGCGACTGGCTAATTTCGTGGCCAATTCAGCAGCTCATGCACGGCCGCCGCATGTGCGGTTTGCTCAGAACATGGTCAGGTGGTTTTTCCGAATTTTCTTGCTGTTGTGTTATCGTATCCGGATTCATGGTTTGGAAAACTACCCTTGTGCCGACGGGGCGCTGATCTGCCCGAATCATCAAAGCAATCTTGATCCGATCGTAATGGGAGTCTCGTGTCCCCGTCCGGTTAATTATCTGGCCAAGGAAACGCTGTTCCGCTGGAAACCGTTGGGGTGGTTTTTGAGTTCAAACGACGCGATTCCGATTGATCGAGAAGGAGCAGGGATCGCCGGCATGAAGGAAACGCTTCGTCGATTGAAGCGGGGCGAATCGGTCGTCATCTTTCCAGAAGGTTCCCGTTCGCTCGACGGAGAATTGCAGCCGTTGATGAAAGGTTTTTGTTCGCTTGCTCGGCGCACTTCCGCTTCGTTGGTGCCCGCAGGCATCGAGGGCACGTACGACGCCATGCCGCCAAAGTGCAGACTTCCTCGTTGTGGGCAGATCCAGATCGTTTTCGGCCCTCCAGTGTCACCGGACGAATACGCAGACCTCGACGACGACGCGATGGTTGAATTGCTGCGTCAGCGAATTGAGCACTGTTTTGCTCAGGCTCGTAAAAAATTTCGAAATTGACCTGCATCCACCATGCCGGGCGAAGCTGGATCACGGCCCCAATGATTCGTTGCTAGGCTCCAACAATCCACACTGTTCAAACTGCAAACCCAGCAGACGGTCTGTTGGCAGCAGGAACAGCGCCACCAAAATCGCATTGAAGTGAAATCCGAATGTGACAAAAGTGCCCAGAACTCCGACATAGAAACCAAACAGACCGAGCCCGACCAGATATCGAGCCGACCAATGGAGCACCGCCAGAATGCTCAGGCACTCGATCACCAAAGCCCCGGTTTGCAGGACGGCCGTCAATCGCGAATCGAACAGAATCAATTGAGCGAACGGGGACGCTTTCCAGCCGAACAGATTAACCCATAGTTGCAGCGAAGTGCCATTGCCCCACCCAGGGCCACAGCAAGACAGCTTGGTGAACCCGGCCAGCGAGTGAAACCAGCCTAGATAGAAAACGCTCAACCAGAACACCCATCGTGGGTAACTTTTCTGTTCCCAGAAGGTGCCTCGTACGATACTGCCTTTGATTTCGCGACGATAGAAATGAAACCACATCGCGTGGATGATCAGCAGCATATTCGTGACATTAAAAATATGAGCACCATTGGTCAGGTTCTCCATCCGCAGGGACCACATCAGCGTGAAGCTAATCACGGTCAACCAGCAACTAACGGGAATCCAGATTCGCGTCGCCCACAGCACGACAGACGCCATCAATACGACTCGGACGCACGTGAAGAAGATTGGATTCCGGATCAAATCAACCGGCAACCATGAAAACACCGTCGCCGGATGTTCGCTGCGCGGGCCAGCGTCAAATTCAATCGGCGTCAGAGCCAGCACGAGGGCAAACGACAGCAGCAGCCAAACCGAAATTTGGCCAAACCTTGGTGTCGCGCGATCGAACAGCCACGTGAGTTTGCTCATAGGCTTTCGGCCCCGGTGACGGTCCACTCTTGCGTCGTGGTTTTCAGTTGATTCGCGCCGCCCTCGACGTGAGTTCGTTTGACGGTCAACGGGCCCACAATGGCGGCGTCTTGCATCGTTTGACGAACTCGATCCAAGACGATTCGCTCGTCACAAACCTCACCGAATTCATGCAGCGTTGACCTCGGAACGATTCCCATTCCCAGCCCAGGCGGGTTGCCGTCGTAAACCAGGTGCAACCCAAACGGCTCAAGTTCCAGTGACTTCCCGTCTGAGGCTAATATTTCGTAGGTACAGTAAGCCGACGGTTGGTCGCTGAACATGGGCGAAACGGTGAACGGATAAAGTTCACCGCACAGAACGGGGGCCAGTAGATTCACAAGCACGAACGCGGCAACAGCAAGCAGTTCGATTCGACGCTGTTGGTTCGAGCGACGTTGCGGCGTTGAAGAAACCGGCGTTAAAGAAGCTTCACTCGTTTGTGGCAAATCCATTGGGATACCCGATGCTTGTCCAGCCCGTGATCTAAATATATTCGCCCGGCAGGTTGTCCAGAAAACCTTTGGTCCGAGCTGCATGAATTTCGACGCGACCTTCGTTGGCTTTATCGATCTGCATGCAGAACAATAACTTAGTGTGCTCGAAACCCATCCACTTGAGCGTCTGAGCCAGCACCTTGGGACCGGTCGGGAACCAGCGCAGGCCATGCACGCCTGACATGAGAAGCTCGCGGCTCTCGATGCCGTACTTCATGTAGCCATCCTCCTCGCCCCAGACGATCGACGTGTTCAGAATGAAATGTTCTTTGGTCAGATCCGCCGCCAGTTTCATGCCCGTGATCGGATCGGGTAAATGATAGAAAATCCCCTTGAACATCGTAATGTCGACAGGAGCAAGGTTCAGCTTCGGCAGGTCATAGAGATCGGAGATTTTGAATTCCAGCTGATCGGTCGGACCAGATGTGCGATGTTTTTGCACGAACTGAGCCTGCTTGATCCAGTGTTCGCGAACATCGAAACCAATGCCGTGCTTGAGCCCTCGCTCCCGCAGCCAGAATCCATATCCTCCCGCGTTGCATGCGCAGTCGAGAAACGTTTTGTCCTCAACTCCGTCCGGATAGACCGCGTCGATCTGCTTGAGGAAACCGTTTCTCAACTGTAACAAACTGATGCCATCGTTCTTGTCGTCTTCACGAACGATGATCTCGCCGTTTTCGGCAATGACCATTCCAGTGTTCAGATCATCATTGATCTGGATTCCCATGTGCCATGGACTCAGTTCTTTGATCTGCTTCGCCAGTTCTTCGTTCGAAGGAGTTTCGGCAGTCGCATCGGTCATCGGGAGCTCACTGATAAGGGTGAATTGACATTCAGGCAGTCACAACGCGTTGAAAATCTCCGGCGTCATCCGCGCGGGATGGTAGCAGAGGCCAAAAAACCCGGCAAGACGGAGCGATTCGTTAAGCATTCGCAAAACAATCACCTGCGGATTTGCAAGACGATTAAGCGGTGAAAACACGTGGGTTTCGAGCGGTCAAATCCATCATTTGTTTCTTGGCGAGTGCTAAAGGCTGCATTTGAACAGGCATCGCGCCAAATTTCCGGATGGCAAGGCTTGCAACGAGGAGAGGAAAAAGGGCTCATCGTGCAACAAGGAAGGAGCTCAGAAAAGAAGCTCAGAATTCAATCGTGCCGGGAGCCGCCCATCGCCGGAAGCTCGACATCGGCATGCCGAACCTTTGAAATGAGTTGAGCAACGCCGTGCCGTTTCTGAGGCATCCGACCCAACCAATGCCCAGAGCAAATTCTCCACTCAACTTGGAACACACGTAGGGGAGGTGTCCGTGGCGCGCAACCGTTTCAATTGCGCCAGTCGATCACGTCGTCAATGTTAGAACCCGCGTGACCGCCGAGATCTTCGAAGCCAGAAAAGTTTAGCAAGTCGGCAAACCTTCCCACGACAACAGGTTTGTTAGACGTGCACGGACCATTCAGGCAGCGTGCGTGCTCCCCAAAAATTGCCTTTATGACTACGGAGAATGCGGTGGAAGGTTTTGACGAAGTAGTCAAAGAGTTTCTGGTCGAGAGCTACGAAAGCCTTGACCAACTTGATGGCGATCTTCTTGCACTAGAGGACACACCGGAAGATCTGGACCGACTGGCAAGTATCTTTCGCACCGTTCACACGATCAAAGGCACTTCGGGCTTCTTGGCGTTTCCTAAGCTTGAACGGGTAGCACATGTTGGTGAGAGCCTGTTGGTGCCACTTCGCGATGGCGATTTTGGCTTGACTCGCAACATGGCAGACAATCTTCTGCACATGGTTGATGCGATTCGAGAGATTTTGCGTCACATCGAATCTGACGGAGTCGAAGGGGACCAAGACTATGAGGATCTCGTTGCCAGACTCGAGAGTCTTCGCAGCGGGGAACCGACAACCGAAGTTCAAACTGATTCTGATTCGCCCGAGGAAGACACCCCAGGCCATCGCCCGGCTGTCGATGCCGAGCCGGTCATTGAATCGAACGAAAGCCAAATTGCAGAACCAGAATCACCCAATAAACCAGCGTTGAAAATTGAATCCACCGCGAAACCCGCACTCAGCCGGCAAAAGAGCTCTGAGCCTGAGCCAGCGGCCGAAAGTGTTGATCGCCCGCAATCCGTTGCTGACTCAACGGTCAGAATCGACGTTGACCTGTTAGACAAGCTGATGAATCTGGTCGGCGAACTGGTTCTTTCACGGAATCAAATCATTCAATTTAGCGAGACGATTGAAGACCCCGCCATGATCGCGGCTTCGCAGCGGTTGAACTTGATTACGACCGAGCTGCAAGAAGGTGTCATGAAGACTCGGATGCAGCCGATCCGAAACGCGTGGAGCAAACTGCCTCGTGTCGTTCGTGATCTTTCGGCAAGCTGCGGAAAAGATGTCGAAGTTCAGATGGAAGGTGCCGACACGGAACTCGATAAAACCATTCTTGAAGCGCTAAAAGACCCACTGACTCATATTGTTCGCAACTCGGTCGACCACGGCATCGAATCCGCGGAGACGCGTCAGAGCAATGGGAAACCAGCCAAGGGTGTGTTGTGCTTAAGAGCGTTTCACGAAGGCGGGCATGTCAACATCGAGATCGCCGACGACGGTGGAGGCATCGATTCGGAACGAGTTAGAGAAAAAGCGATTGAGAAGAACCTGATTACTGAAGAGCAAGCCGATCGAATGAGTGAGCGGGAGCTCATCAACTTGATTCTGTTGCCCGGCTTTTCAACCGCCGCAAAAGTCACGAACGTCTCTGGTCGGGGCGTTGGAATGGATGTCGTCAAAACCAACATCGAGCGGATTGGTGGGACCATCGATATTCAAAGTGAAGCCGGTCAGGGCACAACGCTTCGCATCAAAATCCCATTGACACTCGCGATTGTTCCCGCATTGATCGTCAAAACAGACGGAGATCAATACGCGATTCCTCAAGTCAGCTTGTTGGAACTGGTCCGCCTGGATAGTGAACGCGCTCGCAGCCAAATCGAGTTTATCCATGAAACGCCGGTGTACCGCTTGCGGGGCAACTTGCTGCCTTTGGTTTACTTGGATGAGCAGTTGGAGCTTAAACAGAAGCGCCATCCCGAAGACCAACCAGAAAGCGTCAACATCGTTGTCTTGCAAGCGGAAGATCAACCCTTCGGCTTGGTCGTTGACACGATTACCGACACACAGGAAATCGTCGTCAAACCACTCGGTTGCCACCTTAAAAACGTTGCGACCTATGCCGGCACGACGATCATGGGTGACGGCACCGTGGCGTTGATCCTTGATGTGTTCGGGTTGGCAAACAAGTGCTCCGTTCTTAGTGAGCATCGCAGTCGTGCTTTGACGCATGATGCCAACGAATCGATCGAGCAAAATAGCAATCGACAGGAAATGTTAATCGTCGACCCTGGCGATCAATCTCGCGCAGCGATTCAGCTTACGTCGGTCGCTCGGTTGGAGGAATTCGACTCCACGCAAGTGGAACGATCTGGGAACTCCGATGTGGTTCAGTATCGCGGAAAGATCATGCCGCTGATCTATCTCAACGGATATTCGCCTGCGAGCCAGTGCGAAGGTTCTACTCGACTGAACACGGTCGTCTTTGCGAGTGATGAAAATCGCGTTGGCGTCGTCGTAGGGAAGATTTTAGATATCGTCAGCGAGCAACTTGATTCGGCCAATGGAAATCTACCTAGTCGATGTGTCGTTCAGGACCGCGTGACCGAAATTGTCGACCTGCCTCAAATCGTCAGAGCCAGCTTCCCTGAACTGATGGCTTCGTCAATCGCCTAAACACGATCGGCCAGTGGGCTGACAAACACAAGGAACAACATGTCCGAAACAAATAGAAATCGCGAATCCTATTGCACGTTTCGCCTCGGCAACCTGAACCTCGGTGTCGAAGTCAACGACGTGCAAGAAGTCATTCGTTATCAACCGACAACTCGCGTGCCTCTGACATCCGCCGTCGTACACGGGTTAATGAATCTTCGTGGGCAGATTGTCACCGCTCTGGATCTGCGTTCTCGACTGGGACTGCCTGCCAGCCAAAGTGAAAAGCCACTGATGAATGTCGTCGTACGCTCTCCCGACGGCCCCATTAGCTTGCTTGTTGACGAAATTGGTGATGTGGTCGAAGTCGATCAAGAACGATTCGAGCCACCACCGGAGACGTTGCAAGGTGCCCAACGTGGATTCATTCGAGGCGCGATGAAGTTAGATAACGATTTGTTGCTGCTTCTGGATACAGCCAGTGTGCTCCAAGTCGACGCAGCATAACAAAACAATCAACCAAACGCCCCCCCTTTCTTATAGCCAGATTCAAACTTACCGGAGGAAAACGATCGTGTCATATTTTAAGCATTTAACCGTCAGAGCCAAACTTTACACACTGGTCGCCGTGTGTGCAGTCGCCTTTGCCTTCTACGGCGCGCTCAACTACAGCACACTTAGCGTCGCTAAAGTGAATGGCCCGTACTACAACAGAATCGTGCAGGGAAAAGACCTGATCGCCGATATCCTCCCGCCTCCCAACTACATCATTGAGTCCTACTTGATGGCTCTTCACATGGCGAATGAAGTCGATTCCGGCGCGGATCAAACGACGATGCAGGCGTATGTAGATCGCTGCCAAGCCTTGAAAGACGAGTTTGATGATCGGCACCAACATTGGGTGAACGACCTTCCAGAAGGCGAAATGAAGACGCTCAAAACGGTCGATTGCTACGAGCCCGCGATCAAGTTTTATCAGGTGCTGAAGGACGAGTTTGTTCCAGCCTGCCTAGCACAAAATGCTGACAGCGCCCGCGATCTAGCGAGGGGCGCATTGCGAGAACATTATGAAGTTCACCGTCAGGCGATCGATAAAGTCGTGCAGATGGCGATGACGCGTGCAGCCGGCGACGAAGCCGAGATTGACGGAATCGTCAGTAGTCGAACGGCGTGGTCCATGGTTGCCGTGATCGGTGCTCTTTCCTTTCTTGGATTCTTCGGTTGGTACACTGCCCGTGAAACAGTTAACCCGCTTCGTGGTTCAGCAACAAGATTGCAGTACCTGTCAAATCATGATCTCACCGATGTCAGCAATCGCTTGAGACGAAACGCTGAAAGCACATCCGACCAAGCGACGATGGCCAGTGGAGCCGCAGAAGAAGTAAGTGCGAACGCTCAATCCTTGGCAACCGCGGTCGAACAATTTGAAGTGAGCATCCGGGAAATTGCCACGAACTCCTCGACTGCTGCTGACATCGCCCGCGAAGCAGTTCAAGCCGCCGACGATACGAATGCAACGATCACCCAATTGGGGCAGAGCAGTTCGGAAATTGGCAACGTAATCAAGGTCATCAATTCGATTGCAGAACAAACCAATCTGCTCGCCTTGAATGCAACGATTGAGGCCGCTCGTGCTGGTGAAGCAGGCAAAGGATTTGCAGTCGTTGCCAACGAAGTCAAGGAACTGGCCAAGGAAACCAGTAAGGCGACGGAGGAAATCATCGACCGCATCGAGACGATCCAATCCGGAACACAAGACGCGGTCGGTGCCATTGGTCGAGTTAGCGAAGTCATTTCGAAAATCAACGAAAGCCAGACAGCAATCGCAGGTGCGGTCGAGGAGCAGACGGCGATGACATCAGAAATTTCACGTAACATTTCTGAGGTCGCGATTGGCAGTGGCGAAATTGCTCGCAGCATTTCAATGGTTGCTGAAACGGCAACCAACACGACCACTGGTTCGGATGAAACCTTGGCGACGGCAGCTGACATCGAAGCAATGGCGAGCGAGTTAATGCAACTGGTGGGTGAAACTTCCGTTGCTTCGGGCCGCGTCGCCAATGCTCCTCCGCAGGCGACAGACAGCGTATCGGAAGGCGGTAAATACTGCTTGCCCGCCGCCGATCCGTCCATCGCGAAAACCCTCTAGCCAGCTGCAACAAGAACCCGCTGCACTAAGAAACAACAAGCTTTCGTGCAGCGGATCTTTACCAACAAGGCAAGCAAGAAAGATTACTAGTCAAATGTCAAAAGTATTAATTATCGATGATTCCCGAGCGATGCGGCGGATCCTCGGAAAAATCATGAAACAACTCGGGTTCGAAATATTCGAGGCCGGTGATGGGCAGGAAGGCATCGCTCAACTGGAGAAACTCCAAGACGAACTTGGGCTCGTGCTGGTTGACTGGAACATGCCAGTGATGAACGGATACGAATTCGTTCAGGCGGTACGTTCGCAGGATAAATACGCCAATCACAAACTCGTCATGGTGACAACTGAAACGGAGCCAACGCAAATGGCGAAAGCACTCATGGCAGGTGTTGACGAGTTCGTAATGAAGCCATTCACCAGTGAAATTCTGGTGGAAAAACTCCAATTGATTGGTATCAAAATGCCAGAATCACAAGCTACTTAGTTGGACAACAACGCCACATTAGATCAGCTACGCTCGTCAGAGCGTGGAGGCATCAGAAATCTGCCTTCTGGCGAAGGCAGCTACGATGAGTAAGCAAAACGCGTCATTCCATTCCCAAAGTAACGCAAAAAATAGCTGGACCACTGCCTGTTTCGATCAAACGTTTTACCACCAGGACCACCCATGAACGCCGCAAATACAAACGAAGAGCAACGGGCTCTGCCTCCCGAAGAATTGAGGGATCGGCTGCTCAGGAACGGAAACGACCTTTTGGTATTTCCCGCTGTCGCGACGGAAGCAATCGCACTGACCAACGATCCTGATTGCTCCATGGCTGAATTCACTTGCATTGTCGAGCGCGACGCGAAGTTAGCAACAGAACTTCTGTCGCTCGCCAACAGTTCACTTTTTACGATTGGCTCGCCAGTGACCACGATTCACCAATCGCTTGTCAGGCTTGGAATCAGGCAGTGCCGCAACCTTATTTTGTCAGCCTGCGTTGCCGGCATGATGAAGAAGATTTCCTTGGAACAAGAATGGATTCGAGAGGTGCTTTGGCATCACAGTTTTACCACAGCGACGGCTTGCCTTCATTTGAACCGTGCTTTCGGACTCGGGTTCCAAGGCGAAGAATTTTCCGCAGGACTGTTGCATGATTTCGGCAGGACGTTACTTGCAACCGTTTGCAAGGACAACTTTCAAGTTGGTGATACGCTTGACTTTGTCGAGAACAAGAAGCTTCTAGAAAACGAAACGGCAATCTTGGAAACCAACCATTGTGAATTTGGAGCTTGGTTCGCACGCCACAACCAACTCCCGGAGTCGCTCGTTGAAGTTATCAGGTGGCATCACGAACCAGATCGCGAGAACGAACATCAAAAGCTGATCGCGTTGGTCGCGGCAGGTGACCATATCGCGAATCACATCCAGCGATGTGGCGAGGCTTTTGGATACGAACCGGATCAAAATGAAGCGGTCAAGCTATTAAGCGAGCTGTTTCATAAAAATGTCGATCAGAATTTTTCTGAAATCGCATCGCAGTTGGTGGCTGGCATCTATGAAACGGCCTTGATGAACAAATCCTGCTGCCAAGGAGCGGTCTAATGCCTGAACCAATTAGAGTTATGCTTTGCGATGATTCTTCAACGATGCGAAGACTCATCAAGGCCGCCCTCAAAAATGAACCACGGCTAAGCGTCGTCTACGAAGCGGAGCACGGCCAGGACGCCGTCAATAACGTCGATCAGACGCGTCCCGACATCGTCGTCATGGATATCGAAATGCCCGTCATGGACGGGATCGTTGCGACGCGAGAGATTCGTCGACGCCAGCCGAAACTGCCGATCGTGATGTTCAGCTCGCTGACCAGCCGAGGCGCCGAAGCAACGCTCGACGCGCTCGCTGCCGGTGCGAACGATTTTGCAGTCAAGCCTGCTGCGTCGGGACACATCAGCAACGCGATGGCTCAGTTGCAGTCTGACTTGCTTCCGAAACTTTTGCAGTTGGTCGCCCCGAATCTTGCCTCCAGTACCAATGCGACAGTTGCTCACCAACACCGATCTGCAGCAAGTCCGCTACAACAGGAAACGCCTCAACAAGAAACGCTGCATCGGGTTGATGCGATCGCGATTGGCGTCTCCACCGGTGGCCCGGACGCATTGGCAAAGCTGCTTTTTGATATTCCAAAAACCTTGCGTGTACCGGTCCTGATTACTCAGCACATGCCTCCCGTTTTCACGAACCTGCTGGCCGAACGTCTCTCATTGCGAACGGGGCATTCGGTCAACGAAGCCGTGGACGGTGAAGTGGTAACCAACGATCGCATTCTTCTCGCACCGGGCGACTTCCATTTGACCGTCAGCAGACATGGAACCTCGGTGCGCGTAAAACTCAATCAAGAACCGGAAGAGAACTCTTGTCGCCCAGCCGTCGATCCGTTGTTTCGATCCGTTGCGAAGTGTTATGGGAAGAATGCAATCGGGATTGTTCTTACCGGAATGGGGCAGGACGGCGCGCTGGGTGCCGCTGACATTAAATCGACCGGTGGAAGCATTATTGTTCAAGACGAAGCTTCCAGCGTGATCTGGGGAATGCCCGGAAAAATCGTGTCGGCTGGGCATGCCGATCGAATTCTACCACTCAACGAAATTGCGTCGGAGCTTGCACGCCGAGTCTCGCGTCAAGCAAAACCAACCATGACATCAATCTAAAATAAACGCCTCCAATGCTATTAACTGATCCCGATATCGAATTCTTGAGTGGCGTCGTTGCTGAATATTCCGGCAACGTTATATCACCACGACAAGCCTACATGCTCGAAAAACAACTGACTCCCGTCGCGAAAAACGTTGGGTTGAACGACGTTGTCGAGCTGGTAGGAAAAATGCGTCAGGCACCTAACGCGATTTTATCAACGCAAGTTGCCGAAGCGGTTACCGTCAACGAAACCAGTTTCTTTCGTGACAATCACCCGTTTGTCGCTTTAGAGAAAAAAGTAATCCCTGATTTGATCGCCAGGAATCAATCGAAGAAAGAGATTCGAATCTGGTGTGCAGCTTGCTCGTGCGGTCAAGAACCCTACACGATTGCCATGATCATTCGCGAGCACTTTCCACACTTGAGTGACTGGAACATTCAGATTGTGGCCACCGATCTATCTGACGAAATGCTTAATAAATCCAAGTCAGGAGAGTACTCCCAACTTGAAGTGAATCGTGGTTTGCCCGTCAAAAAGCTGGTCCGGTTCTTCGACCGACAAGGATCGGTGTGGCAAGTGAAGCAAGAGTTAAAAGATCTGATCGACTTTCGTCGTTTGAATCTAACAACAGCTTGGCCGTTTCTCGGTCAGTTCGACATCGTGTTTATTCGAAACGTATTGATTTATTTCGATCAAAGCACAAAAGCTGAAATTTTACATCGTGTCCGACGTGTTTTGCGTCCGGATGGTTACCTGTTCATTGGCTCAGTCGAAACAACAATCGGATTGGGCGTGCCATTTCAAAGGGAAGAAATAGATGTCTCAGTCTGCTATCGACCAAACAATTGACGAAACCCTCGAGTGCTCAAGGCTCCCCCTCGAAGCCGTCGCTCAGATGATGAGCGATCTGTTCGCTACGATGCTGGGAATGCACTTCGACGCGACCCCGCGCGAGCAATATCATCCAACCTCAACATCGATCCAAGCGACGATTCAAATTGAGGGTGATTGGAAATCGCAATTTCGTGCAATCGTATCCTCAGAACTCGCACACCACATTGCGGGAGCTATGTTTGGACTAAGTGACAACGAAGTTTCCAAATCGGATGTTTTTGACGCAATGGGCGAAATCATCAATGTGATCGGCGGCAATGCCAAAGGATACATCGATGGAGATTGTCAATTGTCACTGCCTTGCGTGGCTGGGTATGTCGAACCAACGCAGCCGCCTGCACTGGTGGCAACATTCGAGTGTGCGGGCCAACCCATCATGATTCAGTTATTTGAAACCAGCAATTAGTTCAAGTTTTCGAAACACTCTTCCTCCAAAACTCCTCAGAGAAAGCCATGAAGATTCTTATTGTAGATGACAGTAAAGCGATGCGTATGATCGTCAAACGAACCCTTAAACAAGCCGGTTTCGATTCGATTGACTGTGTTGAAGCGTGCAACGGTGTAGAAGCAATCGCTCAGATTGCCGCAGAAAATCCGGATGTCGTGTTCTCTGACTGGAACATGCCCGAAATGAACGGCATCGAATTACTTAAGAAACTTCGGGCTGACGGAAATTCAATCAAACTCGGATTCATCACGTCGGAAAGCAATCCCGAAACGAGGCAAGAAGCGATGGACGCCGGAGCGACTTTCGTTATCACCAAACCGTTCACACCCGAGTCGTTCCAACGAGTCCTGGAACCGGTTCTCGCTTAAATAATTTAACCATTCATATTCATCAACGATAAAGACCAATGACAACTGCACAAATCACAACCGAACAATTGACTTCAATCTTGGACGGTCTTTTTGGGTGCGAAACAACCGCCAGCCACATTGATGCGCCTGTTGCCATCGATAGCCCGCGCGTCGTCGCTACCTACAACGATTGCGATGGGAAGTTCTGCTTCGCGATCACCTGCGAGTTGGCGCTCGCCAACAGTTTGGGGGCAGCATTAACCATGATTCCGCCCGGAGGCGCCGAAGACGCAACGGCAGAGGGCATTGTTCCGGACAATATCGGCGAAAACGTCTACGAGGTTCTTAACATTTGCTCCGCAGTGTTTGCAGACTATCACCACCATCGCATCGTGTTGGACAAAGTTATTGTGCCGGGAGCCTCACTGGAAGACGAGGTTGCCAGCAAACTGGATGCGGGCGAAGTTCTCATTCAGATCGAGTATGGATTGGAGCGATACCAGCCTGGCAAAATTTCGCTCTTAGCGATTGCATAAACCCATTCAGGTCCGCGACGAGTGACATTCTCCGACGCGAAGCTGTCTCTTCAGTCACAAAAACCGTCGATGCTCTCGATGGTGCAAAGCATCGCACCTGAGTGACACCGTCACGTTGCCCGCTGATGCTTTGACGGAGTGCATGCGCATCGGCTGCATTGAAACATCGGTGATGTTATGACCTTCTCCGAGCTGTCTGGCCAAGGTTCGAATTGCCTGCCTTCGCTTGGAAAAAAACGAAAGCCCACCTTGATTCACACGCCTGTGAAAAGCCGAGGTGGGTTTTTTCATGATTGACTCTGACCCTGAACCAGATTCGTCTTGTCGGTGCCGCGACCGTTTTCACAAACTGGTTGCCGTCTTATTCGAACAATCGGGGCTTCCGGCGCTGGGGATCAGCGAATCGTGCTCACGCAATAGCTTGATCGAGTCGCAATCAAGGAATCTTGTGCCGCCGAAGGAAATTCCGACATCCTGCTGCGGACGATCGTGGCTGGCGGGCCGTCGTGCAGCAAACACACCGTCGCTATGGTAAGTTTGACGTAAGGTCCAAAACCGAAACCTCTCTAACAGACTCCGATGCAAGAAAACCCAAAGACTCATCCAGAAAATCACCTCGCCAAGGAATCAAGTCCTTATCTACTTCAGCACAAAAACAATCCGGTGGATTGGTATCCATGGGGAACCGCAGCGTTGAAGAAGGCCAAGGCGGAAGACAAGCCGATTTTTCTTTCCATCGGATATTCGGCCTGTCACTGGTGCCACGTGATGGAACACGAGAGCTTCGAGGACGAGGGAATTGCGAAGTTGCTCAATGAGAACTTTGTGTGTATCAAGGTCGATCGCGAGGAGCGTCCCGATATCGATCAGATCTACATGAATGCCGTCGTGGCGATGCGAGGCCAAGGCGGATGGCCACTCAATGTTTTCCTGACGCCCGACCAAGAATTTTTCTTCGGCGGTACTTACTGGCCGCCGAAAGCTCGGATGGGGATGCCGGGTTTTGATCAGGTATTGATCGGAACGCTGAACGCCTTCAAGAATAAACGCGAAGAGGTGGTCAACCAATCAAAGAAGATCACTGAGTTTTTGAATCAGAGTCACGACGCCGCTGATGCACAAGGGCAAGCGAAGCCGCTAGACGACGCCATGCTGATCATGGCCGCTCACTCGCTGGAAAACGGATTCGATTTCCAGAATGGCGGCTTTGGGGACAAGCCAAAGTTCCCACACGCGATGCAGTTGTCTTTTTTGATCCGACTGGCTCGGCGTTGGTCGCGACGACAGACTCCGCCCAAGGATACGTTGACCTCGATGGTTAAACTGAACCTGCAAAAGATGGCTTGGGGTGGCATTTACGATCACTTGGGAGGCGGATTCGCGAGATACAGTGTCGACGAACACTGGTTGGTGCCTCACTTCGAAAAAATGCTCTACGACAACTCGCTGTTGACCACCAGCTACGTCGACATGTTTCAATTTTCTGGCGACACGTTTTACGAAAATGTCGCCCGCGAGACACTTGATTATATTCTTCACGATCTGACCGACGAAACGGGAGCGTTCTACAGCACCGAAGATGCGGACAGTGAAGGAGTCGAAGGCAAGTTTTATGTCTGGCAGAAGGCAGAGATCGAAGCCGCCATCGACGACGAAATCGCTCCCTTGTTCTGCGATTTTTATCACGTCACCGAGCATGGCAATTTCGAGGAAGCAAACATTCTCAATCAGACCGAGTCGCTCGAAGCGTTCGCAAAAAATCGGAAGCTTGACCCGACTGAATTGGCAACCAAGTTCCAACAAGCCAAAGCGGCTCTGCTGAAAATTCGCAATCTGCGAATTCGGCCCGGCCTTGATGACAAAGTCCTCGTCAATTGGAACGCATTGGCGATTACCGCGATGGCTCGCGCCGGAGCCGCATTCAATGAGCCTCGTTACACGGCTGCTGCCGGGAAAGCCGCCGCATTTGTGCTGGACACACTCCGACGCGAAGACGGGCGATTGCTTCACACGTGGCGAAACGGGAACGCCAAACTGGACGCCTATCTGGATGATTATGCCGGAATGATGGTTGCGTTGCTGACCCTGTACCAAACCGATTTTAATGAACGTTGGATCGACGAAGCGGCAGGGTTGGCCAAACAAATGGTGGCGCATTTTTCCGACGATCCGTCAGGCGCGTTCTACTTTACGGCCGACGACCATGAGCAATTGATCGCGCGCGTCAAAGATTTCCAAGACAGCAGCGTTCCCAGCGGCAACGCCTTGGCCGCCACGGGCTTGCAGATGCTGGGGCGATTGACCGGACAAGATCAGTGGCTTGAACGATCAAACAAAGTCATTTCGGCAGGTTTGAATCTGATGCGACGGGCTCCGATGGCGGCCGGGCAAATGCTGATCGCGGCCGAAAACATGCTCGATCAGAATTACGAGCTTGTCTTGATGGGGCCAACCAAAGAATCGGTTGCGAGCTCACTGGCCGAGTTGCGAAGCCACTTTCTGCCCAACGTGACACTGATTTGCCGAACGGACGACAACACAGCGGCTCGATCCACGTTGGTCGACGAAGTGCTGTCTGGAAAAAAGTTATTAAACGGTCAAGTCACGATCTACGTGTGCCAGAATCACACGTGCAAAAAACCGGTTTCGGGCGAAGCGGAAGTCCTTGCCGCGATCAAGGACGTCGCCGAACGAGTCGACATGCTGACGATCGGCGAATAGCGGCCTTGCGATGCGGACGAGCGTTCGCGGACGTTCCACCGTCAGCCTGACGCAGCGTCAGCCGCTCGCATCGGCGCTCGCATCGGTTGACCAAAGCATCGGAAGATAGGACAAGTTGATTGAGTGTACGTCCCCACTGGCCAGACTCAACCGGTTGTCGATAATGAACGACGAGCGTTCAAATTGAATCGACGCGACCGGAACTTCTTTACAGGACAACGATTGACTCATGAGTGCTGAACAACGATTGCAGGAACTTGGTCTGGAGCTGCCTGCCGCACCATCGGCCGTGGCCGTTTATAAACCGGCGCTGACCGTGGGGAATCTGGTTTACACGTCCGGGCACCTGCCAATCAAATCTGATGGCTCTCTGATGACAGGCACCGTCGGCAGCGACGCTGACGAAGCCTTCGGAAAAGAAGCGGCACAGCAAGCCGGCCTGAACCTGCTGGCGACGTTAAAGGCTCACTGTGGCAGCTTGGACAAAGTTTCACGCGTCGTCAAAATTTTCGGCTTGGTCAACAGCGCCGACGATTTCGTTCAACAACCCGGAGTCATCAACGGTTGCAGTGAGCTGATGAAAAACGTTTTTGGTGACGACGCAGGGGTTGGAACCCGCAGCGCGGTGGGAGTGAACACGCTGCCGTTAGGAGTTGCCGTCGAAATCGAAGCGATTTTTGAAATCATCACCTGATTGCCATCGTACCGCTGGCCGAACGTTTCTTCCGGACCGAAAAACCCTCCTTCTTGGGTTGGTCGCGAACGACCTCTCAAGAAAACAAGATTTGAATCGATCGTAAACGATGGCCATTTTTGATCACGACTATCCGGTTTCGGATTCGCTGTCGCCGCGGCTTCAAGACGCCGTCCGGCAAATCGAGTTTGCTCGCACTTACACATTGCTGTCGCTGGACGGCTTAAGCGACGAAGAGTGGTATTGGTGCCCGGAACAAATGGATACTCATATTGCGTGGCAGGCGGGGCATCTGGCGGTCGCACAGTACGGATTGACGCTGTTCATGCAGCGGGGTCGAGCCGACGTGGACGCGGAACTGATGACGGGAAAGTTCCGCAAGCGATTCATGAAAGGTACTAAACCCACGCGCATTCGAGACGACTACCCTCCCGTCAGCGAAATCAAACAAGTCATGGATCGAGTCCATCAGCAGATGCGCGATGAAGTCGGCAGTTTCGATGGCGACCATCTGGATCAGCCAGCTTCGGCGCCTCACGCGGCCTACCCGACAAAGCTGGGCTCTTTACTGTTCGCCAGCAAGCACGAAATGATGCACGCGGGGCAAATCGGAATGCTGCGCAGGTTAATGGGCAAGGAACCGCTGCGGTAGACGAACACTTTGGGGCGGATCGACTCAGGCAACGACGCCATGGCGTTCCCATCAAGCACTCGCCAAGGAATAAATGACGGATTTGAGTGTTCGAAACCCGGCTAATTCACCGCCCGGTCGTTTCACAAATCTGCGGGTTATTGTTTCGCGAGTGCTAAATTCGCCTTTTTCGATTTCGTTGATTCCCGGCGAGACAAACATCATGCTCCAACCTTTCGTCGAAACGCATTCGCTGACCAAGCGTTTTGGTAGCTTCACGGCACTCGATGGCTGTTCGGTCTCGATCAATCAGGGCGAAGTCTTCGGGTTGCTGGGCCCCAACGGAGCCGGCAAATCGACGCTGATTCGGCTGCTGATGGGATTCCTGAACCCGACCTCCGGTTCGGCCACCATTTCGGGGTTGGATTGCCATCGGCAACGAGTTGCCGTTCACGATGTCGTTTCGTACTTGCCCGGCGATGCTCGATTGTTTCGAACGATGACCGGGCACGGTGTCTTAAAACTGTTTGCCCGTTTTCGTCCAAAGATGAAGCTCGATGCGGCTCGAGCAGTCGCCAATCGTCTGGAGCTTGATCTGAATCGATGGGTTGCTTTCATGTCGACCGGCATGAGACAGAAGTTGGCGCTGGCCATCGCGTTATCCAACGACGCTCCGATGCTGATCCTTGACGAACCGACCGCCAACCTGGATCCGACGGTACGCGGCCGAGTCATCGACATGGTGGCAGAAGCGAAAGCCTCGGGCAAAACGGTTATGTTTTCTTCGCACGTGCTGTCGGAGATTGAAGACGTGTGCGATCGCGTCGCCATCCTTCGCGCCGGGAAGCTGGTGTTTCAACAATCGCTAGCGGACTTGAAGCAGCAGCATCGCATTCGCGCGACCCTGCACGGCGAACTGCCCAACGTTCCCGCCAAATTGGGCCACTCGCTGATGATTACTCGAAAAGGAGACTCCGTTCAAATCGAAACACCCAGCGAACTGGCTGGCGTTTTGAAGTGGCTTTCCGAAGCGCCTTTACAAGACGTTTTTATTCAGCCGATTGGTTTGAGAGCTGTCTACGATCGGTTTCACTGTGAAGATTCTGTCGGACCTGATCAACTGCCCGGCAATGAGTCGACCGAGGTGGATGCAGCGCACGGAGTTGGCTCATGAGTAGTCCTTTGAATCGAAAGTACTGGTCCGAAGCGTGGCTTTTGTTTGTCGCCTGTGCGATCGGAGTCATCAGTTTCTGCTGGTTTCGGACGTGGGTGGTTGGCGAACTGGATACTTCTCAGTTTCGTCAGATCATCGACCTGCTACCCAAAGATTGGCGCAAGTTCGCGTCGGTGGACTTTGACTGGTTGGTTTCCTACCTTGGCAGGACCGCACTTGCACTGGATGAGCCGATGCTGATTCTGTTCGTCAGCGGCTGGGTACTGGTCAGAGGCTCTGATGTGGTCAGTGGCGAACTAGGACGCGGAACCATGGAAATGCTGTTGGCTCAGCCCGTCAGTCGCCGCCAAGTTTTTCTAAATCACGCGTTGTGGACGACGGTCGGTTTGACGGGCCTGATGCTACTTTGCTGGTTGGCAATGTCGGCTGGCATTTGGACCAGCAGCGTCGAAGAATCGACTTACCCGGTGCTGCGAATTCCGATCGTTGACTATCGGATTCCACTGACCTTTCTTCCGCCACAAACCGAGCGAGTCATGATGAGCGACGAGGTCAATACCGTCATGTTCGTGCCCGGCATCGTGAACCTCTGGTTCCTTGGTTGGTTCTTGGCGGGATTCGCTGCGATGCTGAGCGCGTTTGATCGTTTTCGCTGGCGCACCTTGGGCCTGGTCGCCGTGTTCTACTTTAGTAATGCGGGTCTGAAAATCCTGGGCATGTCGTCCGAGAAACTGGCATGGGTGAAGCAACTGAGCGTGTTCGGGTTCTACTCGCCCGCTTCGGTGATCGAGCGAACTCAGGCCAACCCGGCTAGTCTGTTGCACGTTTTCAAGTACTCCGACGAAGGCCAGATCGTCGGCATGGCCTTACTGGGAAGCTGCCTGGTCTTGTTCGTCGCCGGCCTGACTTGTTACTTCATCGGTCTGCGCCGATTTGAAACTCGCGATCTTCCGGCACCAATGTGAGGCGTGCAGGCCGAATCGAAAACGCGCTGGCAGATTATCCGCTGCGCTCGTCGCGCGACCGTTAAGTTCGTCTTTCGCACTTTTTCATAACCCCGCTACGCGAAGGCTGTTTTTTGCGAAATCGTCGACGCTTGCTTCAATATTCTTGGCGGGTGCTAAAACGACAGTCCAAACACGCGTTGAGCGTTCTCTGTAGTTTGTTGGCTCAATTCGGCAAATGTTACACCGCGAGTTTCAGCCAAGCATCTAGCGGTGTACTCGACCAGTGCCGGTTCGTTGGGACGCTGGCTGCGTTTCGGGTGAGGCGACAAATAAGGCGAGTCCGTTTCGATCAACAGGCGATCCGCCGGGATGGTGGCAGCAACCGCTCGCAAGTCGTCGGATTTCTTGAAGGTCACCATGCCCGCGAAGCTGATGTACATGCCCAATGACAGGCATTGATCGGCCGTTTCCTGGCAACCGGCGAACGAGTGCATGATGCCGATAATTTGGCCATCTCGTTGGTGCTGGTGCAACATTTCAAGAATGTCCGACTCGCAATCCCGCATATGAATGACTAGCGGTTTTTTTGTCTCGAAGGAAAGCTCGATGTGCTGCGCAAGCCATTCTCGCTGTACTTCGATCGGAGAATCGTCCCAATAGCGATCAAGCCCCGTCTCGCCAATCGCGACGACTCGTTCAGCGGACGCCAAGGCGACGATTCGCTGCCAATCGGATTCTGTCGAGTCCTTGCAGTCGTTGGGGTGAATTCCAACCGAGGCCCAGACATCGTCGTGTCGATCAGCCAGTTGCACGCACGCGTGACTGCTATCCGGCCCCGTTCCGATGGCGGTCATCCCGACCAAGCCCGTTTGCCTTGCGTTGCTCAGCACCTGATCCAGGTTATCCGAGAGCTGATCGCTGGTCAGGTGAGCGTGCGTATCAAATAGCGGCATGAATCAGCGTTCGATCGAACAACCAACAGGATAGAATGGGGCGGGATATGGCTTGATGATCCAGCATCCCGACGGCAAGGAAAGAAAACGCTTGATAGAAGCGAGACTCAGGCAGTGCTGGTCAGCTGAGGCAAATTACCAGACTGACGAATCAACGACAGGTCCGCCAAACGGCGGCTGCTGCATGGCTCGTCGGCTCGGTGCCAGTACATGACTTCTGAATCACCCAGACGCCAGCACAGGCACACGTCTTCACCCTCGCGAACGGCAGGGAAATCGACGTAGCCTCCAACCAGAGACCTTGGCCACGTGCCAAGATCATTCAATTCCAACACGCACTCGCGGACTCGATCTGATTGCCGATCGACCGACGTGCGTATCGCAGTGACTTCCGCCGAGTACACGTCGCTCTCTTCTTCGGGTTCGCGTTCCCCCAATTCCTCAAGGCGTCGACGAGTCTGCGTGATCTCGACAGACATTTCGACGATGTCGCCGACAATGGAACGAACCAGCGGCAACATGGCGTTTGCTGATCGAAGCGTGAACTTTTGTTCCGAGTCCGTCAAACAAGAAGAATTTGAAACTCGGGGGGTCGACTCAGTCACCGGGAGGACCTGCAAGTTAAAGCATGGGGCAGTTATCGGAATCGAGTGCCAATGAGAATCGCTCGATGGAAGACAGCCAAACCGCGATTCAGGTCAACCGAACCTAGAATCGACTTGCCGGATTAACCTTCCCGCCCGAGATCTCGTCTCATGACACTGCTTGATTATAGCCAGCAAGGTCGGCGAAGGTATCGGGGCGACTAAAAAACAACCGACCGACAGCATTCTCAAACGGCTCGTTCAAGTCCTCGGTTGTTTCGTACGCGATCAAGTCACCTCGGTCTAGGCCGATGTCGAAGTGAAACAAGCCTCGAAAATGCAGACGGCACGCCTGCGACGGGCATTGGCAAGCGAGTTCATTCTTTTTGCGAAAACCGCAACGCGATGGCTACACAGCGGTCCAAACCAATGGCGAAATTCCGGGTACAAGTAAGATCGCCCGAATCGATTTTGGTGAAAAAGCCGTGGGACATTTTCGCCGTCCGACCGGTCGGAAACGGGGAAACCTTCATGAAACTGGTTCCGCGGGGCAGAACGGGGGCCGATTATAGGGGATTTTGCCAGCACACCTCAGTTTTCCTGCGATTCCGCCTCGGATTGGCTAGCCAGCAAGTTGACTATTGCGCCTACCTGCATAGAGTGGATATAGGGCTCATTGAGAAAAAAGGAGCTTTTTCTTGTCACAAGCTGTTTCGAAGTACGCGGAGAACGATTAGCGATTCCGTGGGACCAGCCAAGCCGAGTAAGGAAAATCAGATGTTGGTTCTATCCAGAAAAAAGAACGAGAGTATCGTCATCAATGATGATATCTCGATCGTCGTTGTCGAAATCCGTGGAGACAAAGTCCGACTTGGGATCGAGGCTCCTCGGGAAGTTCCGGTACACCGTCGTGAAATCTATGACGCGATCGTCAAGGCTCAGAACGAGCAAATGGATCAACAGATAAACGAGCAGGCCGGAAACTGATTTTGTGTCGGTCATGTAGCTGCCGATCTTGCATCCGCTGATCGTGTTAAAGACTTGAATCCAGCGCTCTGTGGCTTTTCTCGCCCGGTTTTTTAAAGCTTGGCGATTTTTTCCGCGCGGTTGACAATCCGACCTTGCTGACGTTCCGCTGTCTCGATCTTTGGGAAAATCCTGGTTCCTGACGCGGGAATTGTTGCAGCGGCACGCGGGTTAAGCCGAAAAACCCTGAAATCTCCGTCGAACGAGTACGCTCCGATTGCTTTGTCGACAGAAATGTTTCCGCGATTGGTCGCAGCTATTGACGCTTCCGTCGGTCAGTCGTTACCTTGGTGCATTCTTCAAGCGACCGATTTATTGCACACCGTTTTGATGTGTGAGAGGAACAGTTGGGCTCTTGTAGAAAATTGTGATTTCCGGCCCCTTCGTCTAGCGGTCTAGGACTCCGGCCTTTCACGCCGGCAACACGGGTTCGAGTCCCGTAGGGGTCACTATTGGGGTAGTCTCGACTACCTCACCAACTATCAAACCTCGCTTTTGGCGGGGTTTTTTAGTGCGCTGATTTTCTCCAGAGGCGTCCTGATTCGCACTGAGTGGACCACCAAGTGGACCACCATCTTCAATCTTGCCCGTCAGCGTCTCGGCACCGGCGACGAAGTGATCATCAGTCACCTGAAGATAGTGCTTCTCGGCTGTCTTGGTTGAGTGCCCCAACCACTCGTCGACGACGTGACTGGGGAACTTTTCCTGTAGCTCAGTCCGCCGGGTGGAACGTAGATTGATGAACGTCTTCGGCCAAGGCTTCAGGCCAGCGTTCTTGATGATCCGTTTCAGCGTGGTTGAGAGGTTGGCGTCGACTTCCCTGCCGTATCGCCCAACGCAGAAGATTGACCGCTCAGGGGGGCATCATATGCGGCTTCTAGGATTGGCCTCAATTCCGGAAAGATCGGGCAGAACCGCAGCCCCGTTTTCGTTGAGTCAATCCGCAGCCGGTTTGTGTCCCACAGAATGTCATCCCATCGCAGCCCGGTAACTAATCCGTTCTTTTTCTGTAAGTCTCGCTAGTCCGTTGCCAAACACTCAGCGTGAGGTACTGCACGTAAGAGTGTTCCAAGCACGAGAGACCTGTCATCTGTCATCCTTGTTCCGTCCATTCCAATGCGAGTGCCTCAGCCTGTTGCATCACAAGCTTGATGGCCTCGGGAGCTTCATCAGGTGGATACTTGTATTTGCGAAGCAAACGGCGAATCAAATTTCGAAGTTTTGCTCGGACGCTTTCACGATGTTGCCAATCTACCGTCGTGCTGGAACGAAGTTTCTCGGTAAGTTCGACTGCGATCTTCTTGAGGATGTCGTCGCCCAGTTCGCGGACCGCGCTCTCGTTGTTGGCCAAGGCATCGTAGAAGGCGAGTTCGTCGGGATTGAGTCCAAGTTCTTCATCGCGTTTGAGTCGGTCCTGGAAGTCTTTGGCCAGCTCGATCATCTCTTCGATGACCTGAGCCGTTTCGATGCTACGGTTGTGGTAGCGACGGAGCGTTTCTATTAAACGGTCGGTGTAGGCTTTTTCCTGCACCACATTGCGCGACATGCGACCGCGGATTTCGTCTTTGAGAAGCTTCTCTAGCAGTTCAACCGCGAGGTTTTTCAACGGCATATTGCGGACGTCTTCGAGGAACTCGTCTGAGAGTAACCCGATGTTGGGTTTGTCGAGGTTCGCCAATTGAAATACATCGACGACGCCTTCGGAAACGACCGCGTTGTCGAGGATCTGTTTCATCGCCGTAGGTGGCTCTGCGTTCGCGGACCACGCCGTCATCGGAATCGTCAGCCGCGATTGTGGTGACGCGGACGGCTTCGCGGACTCCGTGGAACTGATGGTAACCGGCGATCTTTTTGATCAGCGAGTCGTCATCGTCTTCAAACAGGACGAAGTACCGCATGTAATCCAGAAACAGCTCAGGATCGAAGAAGCCACGAACGACTTTCTCCAGCTGGTATTCCAGCAGCGGCCGATCGTCTTCGTTCTTGATCGTATTCCACGGCATAAACCGTTCTTCGTTGGCCGTCAGCGAACCGACTCGCGCCGTAATCCCATCGCTGATGACCAGAGCCACGTTGTAGGCCAGCAGGTCGGAGATTTCGTCTTTGTAAGTTTGCAGTTGCGAGTAAGCCTTCCACACATCGGCCGATTCATCCGCCGGGTTCTTCAG
>CALFWL010000189.1 GCA_937928215.1 uncultured Pirellulaceae bacterium
TCGCCCTCCCAGAAAGAGCCGGTTCGTGAAACATGGCTCGGGCAAGGTCTCTCTCCTAGGAAACACCGATTGGGAGAGTAAGGCTCCGCCCGCACTCTTTGCGATCGGAGAGCTTGAACTTGGGGAATCGGCTCGGGCGGAGCCTCGCCCTCCCAGAAAGAGCCGGTTCGTGAAACATGGCTCGGGCGGAACCTCGCCTTCCCGATGTTTCAGCATCGATACGTTTCTGAGTATTTGCTCAAGGGAAAATGTATCGCAGCAGGTTTCTCGCGGGCTGGCCATCCACATAGGCCGTCGGTTGACCAATGATTCCCTGACCAAGGTGCGTCCCCGGAGGCAGGTTTCTGAAACTCAATAGGTTCGGATACTGACCGGTTCCCGTCAGGAAGGTCGACACCCAGTTTGAACCTCCGCCATATCCACCTGTTCCAAACTGAGGCGTTCCGATCCCGTTCTGAAACCCATAGTTGGGGGTAAAAGTCTGCGTCCCCGTTTGAAATCCCGGCTGAGCGAATCCGCCGGTCTGACCGGGAACCTGAATGTTTATATTTGGCACTCCTCCCAGTGAAGGAGCCTGAGTCGCGGCCGGAGCAAATCTCTGTTGGGGTTGAAAGTACTGCGGCGGCGCTGGAGCACAGTTGCAGTTCTGTGCCGTGCGTGCGACAGGAGTCAGCCCCAATGTCGGGACCTGATAGGCCGTTTGGCGCAACGCAGCGCGGTTTTGATTCGGAACGCGGGCAGCGACCGATACCGGACGACTTGAGGCTGGGTAAGGATAGGAAGCGGCAGCCGTTCTTCCCTGCGGCGAAGTGTTTAGTTCTGTCGAGGCAGCCTGACCTGAACCGAGCACAGGCAGGTTGGCGATTGTGGTCACCGTCTGCACATTCTTGCCGGGCTGCACTCGACTGGTCACATTGCCTCCGTTTTTCAGCGGTGAAGTGGATTCAATGTATTCATTGGCGGTGATCGAACGACGGTTCTGAAGCACGCTGGATGATTGCGCAACCAGATTGCCTCCCGCGATCAAACAACCGACCGCAAGACATACGCAAAGGCTGACATGGCTCATAACGATCCTCTTGGCTGAAAACTGGCATAGGAACGAACCCGAACGAAAATTCCCGACTTCACGTTTGTCTTTCCTGGAAGAGTCAAACGCCATTGGCGTGAGCAGGCAAAGCAGCGGCATGGGTACCTTGCCCACCGCTTTCCCGTTGTCGCCACGGAGTCAATTCCTCAGGTTCCCTCTAAGTTTATTGTTGTGCGGCTTGCGCCGGCCACCGACGAAATTCCGGAACCCTGCCGTTGACGTAACAGCCGAGCGACAGTGTCGCTCAATTCTTCGAGTCGTTGGTGCTGGCATCGCCCAAAGCGGATTTCATTCTTGGAAGTTCCAATAGAAAGCAAAGGTGGGAAACGGGAATTAACATATCTACGCGACCTCGCCAATGCCGGATCGAATCCGCTAGCGAATGAGATTTTTGGACGTTGCTACAGGCATTGCGTTATCGGCGCAAACATCTTTTCTCATTCGACCAAGCATCGTCAGAGAGACTCGTCAACAAGGATCATCGCGTTTGTAGTCCGCCTCATTGTTCACGCTGGCCATACATTGCACGCTGGCCATACATTGCGAATGACGGAATTACGTTTTGCGAACGAGGTGCATGCCATCGCGTCCGCGGTAGGTCAGCAGCAAAGAATGGACCGCTGCCCCCGCCTCAAAAACCGTTTCGAAAAAATATTCTTCGCCAGGCCACGGGAAGGCAAAGAACAAATCAAAATCATCCAGGTCCAATCCCATCTCTTGGTACGCCTCGCCCTCATGAGTTTCGACATGCTCGACCTCGCGGCCCAGTTCGAAGACTTCCGAGAGGTTTCGTGGCACAAAGCTGCCGCAGTAAAACTTGGCTGGCAAACCGAGCGTTTCAGCCAGATCGCACGACGCGTCGACCAAGTCCGATTCAATCTCGATCCCGACGGATTCCATTCCTCGAAGTGACGCCAACATGGCTGCCACTCCAAACCCGCTGCCCAGTTCGCAGAACCGGCGCCCTTGCAGCAAATGAGTTTGCTCCATCCACGTCAGAGATTGATCGACCAAGCGGAAATCGCAGTTCACAAAGTTCTCGGGTACCGATTCGTTGTCCGACATGAACGCATCAATGTGTTCACTTGCCAGATCCATCAAGCGGATGGCGGTTGGAGAATGTTCGATCTGATTGATTGAGTCAGGGATTTCGATTGACTGAAGAGTCATGATCGCATGAAGCGTGATGGTTTAAGATTGAGAATCCACAAAAACGAGCGGCTGCCAGAGGACGCTTGGAAGCGTTTGGCAACTGGCCGTCACGAGGCACGGATGCGAAGGCCATCATCGCTTAAAGCGAACATTTTCTTCTGGTCCAAGGCGACGACGTCACGCACTTGAGCCAACGTGATCGACTTGCCGCTGGAGTTTGCCAGTTTGACCAATTCATCGACGGTCGCCCATCGTTCGGCATCGAGTTTCAACCCAATCTTTTCGGGATGGTGTTGTAGGACGAAGCTCAAATACTTGCTGACTTTGGTGAGGCGTCTGTTCATGGACGGTAGTCTAATGCAAACACCCACTTTCGTCGTGGCCGGAGACGCAGGTTTCTCAAACAAGATGAACATGATTGACAGAATGATTGCACACAGCATCCTGTTCAGCATGTAGATCCTGTCCGATACTTGTTGATTCGCTTTTTGCTGAATCGTTTTCGCAGTGCTACCCGGCGTTTTTTGTCCTTTGAGTAATCGATGTCCCCTCCTGCACCCTCCTCGGAAAATGATTCGACGTCGCTCATTGGAAAATTCTTTGGCGTCTTTCGTTACAGCAAAGAGGCCCTGTCCTTGGTTTGGACTACCAATAGACGCCTCACGCTGGTGCTGCTGGCCTTGACGGTTTTTGCTGGCGTCATCCCCGGAGCCATTGCTTACGTTGGCAAGCTGATTGTCGATGCTGTGGTGCTGGCGGTTGAAACCGATTTGGCTGCCGACCGTTGGACGGTCCTGACATGGATTGGTGTCGAAGCCGTGCTGATCACCTTGATGTCGGCCGCACAACGAGTCTTGATGATCGCGAATTCGCTGCTGCGTGCCTTGTTGGGCCAACGCGTTAACGTGATGATCCTAGAGAAAGCTCAAACGCTGGAGCTGTCGCATTTCGAAGACGCTGAGTTTTACGACAAGCTAACACGAGCTCGGCGCGAGGCATCGTCACGACCGCTCAGCCTAGTAACGCGAACCTTTGGCTTGATCCAGAATGGCATCACGCTGGTGACTTATGGTTGGCTGTTGATCCAGTTTTCGTGGTTGGCGGTGGTCGGCCTGTTAGTCGCGGCTCTACCATCCTTTTTTGTCGAGACATACTTTTCGGGAGCGGCGTTCCGGCTGTTTCGTTGGCAAGTTCCCGAAACTCGGCTACGCAATTATTTAGAATGGCTGCTGGCTCGCGAAGACTACATCAAAGAGCTCAAGCTTTTTGGCACCGGGCAACTATTTCTGGATCGTTATCGCGAGATTTTTGAAAAGCTCTATGCCGAAGATAAAGCCCTCACCTTGAAACGTGGCATGTGGGGATTCTTGCTGGGCATGCTCAGTAGTGTTGCTTTCTACGGAGCCTACGGTTGGATCGGTTGGTCGGCCGCGATTGCAGCCATCACGCTGGGCCAAATGACGATGTATCTGCTGATCTTCAAGCAAGGTCAGTCTTCCATTGCAGCCAGCCTGACCTCGATCGGCAAGATGTACGAAGACAATTTGTATCTGTCCAACTTGTATGAGTTTCTGGAGCAGCCGATCGACACCCGTGACGGCATGGCAGTATCTGGCCCAATGCCGGGTGATGGCGTGCGTTTTGAGGAAGTCTCATTCACTTACCCGGGGCAAACGATTCCCGCCGTTGATAAGATCACTTTCCATCTTCAGCCGGGCCAAAAACTGGCTCTGGTGGGAGAAAATGGTTCCGGGAAAACGACGCTGATCAAATTGCTGACGCGACTGTATCTTCCAACCGAAGGCCGCGTGTTGCTGGACGGTTTGGATTTGAACGAATGGCAATTGGAAGCTTTGCGAGATCGCATCGGTGTGATCTTTCAGGACTTTGTGCGATACCAACTGAAAGTCGGCGAGAACATTGGCGTCGGTGACGTGGCCAATGTTGATGCTCAGGATCAACAGCAGGTCGCTGCCGAAAAAGGAATGGCTCATCCGTTCATTGATGAGATGGAAAAAGGTTACCAAACGCAACTTGGGCGGTGGTTCAAGGATGGCCGTGAGTTATCGGGCGGGCAGTGGCAAAAGATTGCTTTGTCGCGAGCGTTCATGCGAAGGCAAGCGGACATTTTGGTGCTGGATGAGCCCACTTCCGCGATGGACGCCGAGGCAGAGGCCAGAATCTTTGATCACTTTCGGGCGGCGACTGAAAAGCAGATGGCGATTTTGATTTCCCACCGGTTCTCAACTGTTCGCATGGCGGACCAGATCATCGTTCTGGCGAAAGGCAAGATTATCGAACGTGGTCCGCACGAGGCATTGATGCAGCAGGACGGTCACTACGCGCATTTGTTCACCATCCAAGCAAAAGGCTATCAGTAACTGCAGCGGACAATGGGTGTCGTTGTGACAGGATAAAAACTTGATGAACCGGATGTATACGCGGCATCCTGCTGATCATGCCAGTCCTGTCAATCGCTCCCTTTCCGAAACTGCATCAGGTCTGCGGCTAGGGTGACCTTGGTTGCGTCAATCGAAGCGATACGGCTTTGCTCGGACCGCCTGACTGCACGATAAGTCATCGCTAACGCGTCTGCAATCTCTTCCGGAGCGACTTCGATTTCAGTTCGCCATTGTTTTTGTTCAATGCACTTCAGGCCGTTGTCTTTCATTTGCTCGATGATCGCTTCGACTCGACTGCGACGCTTGCCTTCTTTTTGTACCTGTTCCCGAAGTTCAATCAAATCGTCCTCGCCGGGAACGGCAACGACACAACAACCGCTTGGGCTCAACACGCGACTGATTTCAGCGGCGGGCCTGCGACCGAACAAGGACATCACGCAGTCGACGCTCGCATCCATAGCGGGCAAGCCACGATCCGCGTTGGCAAGGACCCACGTGGCCTCGGGCCAACGCCTAGCCGCCAGTTTGATGGCTGGCCTCGAGAGATCGATGCCACAGAAACCGGTCGGATGATGCGGGAAAAGCGACGGACCAAAGGTGCCGTCTCCACAGCCGAGATCCAAAATTCGCATTTGCGGATGCGCACCGGGAATCCATGGTTGGAGAGACTCAATCAAGCCGGCGGCATGACCCCGCTCGAGCCAACGATGTCGAGCGAGTACCGCGTTGGGGTTATCGCCCGGGTTGAGCGATTTCTTGTCTTGGGGCTGCGTGATGTTCCAATAACCTTCTTTTGCCTGGTCAAAATGATGGCCAGCGGCACAGGTGAGTCCATTCTCGGATTGGACAAGCGTGTGAGCACACTTCCGGACGGTACAACGTAGTTCAAACATGGCCGAATTGTATTGCGGTTCAGGATTAGAAACAGGGATCGGGCGCGAAGTAAAAGATCATTGATGACATCCGGTCCAATCCTGTTCATCCAGTCAAAAATTTCACCGCATTTCGGGTCATTGAGATTCAAGACGATCCAGAAACCGCCGCATATCGGCTGGCCACTGCGTTTGAAACTGCAATAGCTTTCCAGTTGTCGGATGCTCGAAACGCAGATCGGCAGCGTGCAATGCCAAGCGACGGATCTTGCTGCTGTCGACGATCGGCGGTTCGCCAAATGGGCCGCGGTATTTGATGTCGCCACAGATCGGATGTCCAAGCTCAGCCAAGTGAATGCGAATCTGGTTGGTGCGCCCCGTTTCCAACCGGCATTCGAGTTCGCTAAACGCTCCAACTTTTCGCAACGTTCGAAAATGAGTGACCGCTCGCTGCGCCGTTGCCTGTTCGGAAGGCGTATCGGTCGCGCTGCCTCGTAGCCCGTCGCCTCGGTCGCGAATGAAATACGAAGTTACCGTTTGGTCTTCGATTGAGCCGGGGATCAACGCAAAGTACTTTCGCACCGCCGCGTGATTCGCAAACTGTTGAATGATTTTGGTGCGAGATTCCGTATTGCGAGCAAACGCGAGCAGCCCGCTGGTGTCACGATCAATCCGATGGACCGACCATAGTTGTGGAAGTTTTTGGTGTTTGTGAGCCGAGCCTTTTTGGTCGGCAGCATGTTTGCCGATCAGCCGAGGAACACATTCGTCCAGCGTTGGTTGCAGGTTCTTTCGCGCCCATGACCAATTCAAGTCCGATCTTCGCCGTAAGGTCACCATCCCCGACGGTTTTTCGACCACCACCAAATCAGCATCAACGTAAGTGATGTTGACATCCTTATCAGTTGGAGGCGGAGGCAACGGGTGGTCCCAAATCGTAATCATTTCGCCATACGACAGTTGCCGGCCTTCGTCCACGCACAGCACTCCACCGATCGCGACCCGACGAGAGCGAAGCATTTTCTTGACTGCTGACCAAGACGGACCATCAGGCAGATGCTCCCGCAACGCGGCCAGCACCATTTGTTTGTCGGCGGTGATCGTGATGGTTTGGATGGGCTGCATGGGGCGATCAAAATGAATGCGGGCCGATAGTGTACCCATATGAGCGAAGACGCGAGGAAATATACCTGCCATTTGCCTGATATCGCGTCGTGTTCAATAGGTTGTCCGGTAGATTTCAGTTCGCCTCTCCCCTAACGGGGCATTGGGTCGCCGAAGCGTGGTAGAACAGTGGTTGCTGGCCACCATTGAGATCGCGATAATCAAAGCGAGCGGTCTGACCGATCTCACTTGACTTACATTTTAGGAGAGAAAACCTGTGGCTAAAACGGCGAAAAAAACGACCCGCAAGAGTGCTTCGTCCGATTGCGACTATGGCAAGTTGACGAATTGGAAACAAGTTCTCAAGCGTCTCGACGAAGGCAATGCTCGCTACAAGTCGGGCAAACTGGAGCATCCGAATCAGCAACCCGAATGTCGCGAGATGTGGACCGGAAAACAGGAGCCGTGGTGCATCGTGTTGTCGTGTGCCGATAGTCGAGTGACTCCGGAAATGGTTTTCGACACGGGTATCGGCGAATTGTTTGTGATTCGAGTGGCTGGCAACATCGCTAATGCATCGACGATCGCGAGCATCGAATACGCCGCAGCGAATCTGAAGTCCGTCAAAGGCATCGTGGTCTTGGGGCATGAGTGCTGCGGTGCCGTTGGAGCAGCGTTGAGCATCAAGGACAGCAAAAATGCAGCCCCCAGCCCGGCACTGCAACACTTGGTTGGGCACATCATGCCGGCCTTGGAAAAGAAACCAGCAGGCAAGGATAAAATGGCGGGCTATGTACGAGCCAACGCACGGCTGGCTGCGGATGATCTTTGTGCCCGTTCAAAAATCATCCAAGACTCAAAACTGCCCGTCGTCCCGGCATACTATCGCTTGAAGAGTGGCGATGTCGAGTTTCTAAGTCAGAGCAAGCTGGCGTAACCGAAACACCCGGCGATACAAAACATGCTCATGCTTCGCGTGAGCATGTCGTTTGGTCAGGAATTCAGACAACCGCGAAACACGCCAAATATACGAAATTGGTGTGACGGTCTTTCGTGCCAATGATGTTTCGTACTCATCAGTCGTTTGCTTAGCATCTTTCGCGGTTGGCTGACGTTGAACAAGGAAGTGCCGACGATCACGCCCTGTCAATTTGTGTTACCGTGCGCTTGCTTGGCACGCAGGCGGTGAAAACGAGAGCCTGCCAAACTTTCGTACAGACCGAATGATTGTTCAGCGTATGAGTTTCGTGCTATCGCGGCTGCTCGCGCCCGATTGGCTGCTGCGATAAGTCCGGCGACCGGACGGGCTATACGGTCGATTGTCTGCGACTCGTTGGGGTCTGGTTGCGGATGACGATTGGAACAACTGACGCAGCGAATCATTCAATTGCGGCAACACGGTTCGCGTCATCTTGGGATCGTCCATCGTTCCGTTCACTCGAATCCACATCGCCTGCTGGCTTCCTGCGTGAACCATCTCGCTGACCAGTGGAATGTGGAAGCGATTGCGTCCCATGATCGAATAGAAATTCATATCGATCTTCCGATCCATGTTCAGCTGGCCGTTGCCCAGCAGAGAAATCGCATCACCCAGCAGTTCGATCCGACTCAGTTCGATCGTCTCACCTGAGATCGTGAAATTGGCGTTGCCGGAGTCGAATGCCGTTCGATCCGAGCGACCGATGCGCAATTGCTTCAGCAGCGCGAGGACGGGAGGCAACTCGTAGATGGTGGCGTCGCGAAGCTGCATTGTTCCGTCGCCTCGGTAAGTATGTGTCCCGGTGCAGTTTCCTGCCAGACGAACAGCCGCAAAGGTCCTGCCGGTAATCCCCTTCATCGATGGACAGGCTTCACGGCAAACCGCTTCCAATTTTCCTTCCTCCAGCGTCGACTGAACGTAGAACTCCCCCAGTTCCCCCGACTTGATCTGGGCGTCCAAATGAACAGTGCCGCCGTGCAACGTTCCCGTCAGCGAATCGGGTTGCTTGGGTTGAAGCGGGCTGGCCTGGTCGCTTGCTTCCGACACTCTTTGCGCCAGCAGTCCCGCTGCGGCTCGATCGTTATCCAGCCAGATTGGGCCGCTCACGGCCGTGACTTGGTGGTCGTAAATCATCATCGAGTCCACATCCAATTCGCCTCGACACTCGGCCAATTGGCCATCGTACTGGCCGACCAGCTTCACCGCGCCGAACACATTCTTGATGGGCACGCCGACCATCATTCTTGCTCCCGTCATGTCGAGCCGCACGTTCCAGGCAAGACTGAACGTGGAATTGTTGAGGCTTTGCGTTGACGCAGGAGTCAGCTGACCGGCATCCTTGGGTTGCACGTATCGACCGGCCAGCGTCATTTCTCCCTGGGCATTGACCTTGCCCTCGTACTGAAGGTTTCTCACCTGAGGAGCCAACGATGCCGGCACCGCATCGATCAAGTCGTCATCGACGGACAGGCTAAGGACAAGCATGTCCTTCAAGCGAATAAACCACGCTTCGTCCGAGTACTTGCCATCACCGTTGCACTTGAGCCAGCCACGATCATGATGGCCTTCGATCTGGGACAGCGACACGCGGCCTTCACCGATTTTGATCACTCCTGTCAGATCCTGAATTTCGTAAGGAAACCAAGTCGGTTGAATCGAGACCGCGCCGATGTCTGCTACCTGATTTCGCTTGGGCAAATGAGCCTCGATCGCCACGTCGCATTCTTCCTGTCCGATCGGCAGGCGCATTTTGACGAACACTTGCTCGATGGAGCCTCGGGGGCGGAAGCCGTGCCAGATTTCTCTCAGCGAGGGCTTCAACGCGACTCGTAATTGGTCATCCAACGGCACCTCGGAGCAGACAAGATCTGCGTTCAAGCCATCGCGAGGATTCCAGTTGCCCTGGCACGTGACTCGACCGTCACCATTACGTCCACTCAGGTTTGAGAACTGATATTGGTCGTCCCGAGTCTGAATCAAACCCGTCAGCTGCCGAATCGGATAAGGGAAATTGTCATGACGAATGTCGATGTTTTTCAGTTGCACGTCCAGCGATTTGTGAACCGGCCCGTGAGCAACTCGGCGTTCAAGCCGTCCCGTTCCTCCGGCTTGACCAACGGGATTAAAAGCCGCAATGACTCGCGAAAGATTTGGTAGCTCTTTGATTGCGTTGAACATTTTTTCGTTAATCGGCAACGCACCGGGCACCGAGATATCGCAAGTGAACGTGGCTCCCTTGCTCATGTTGTTGACGATGCCGCGGATGTCGATCGGCTGTTGGCCTTCCGTCGCACGCACTTGAAACCGGCAATCGGAGTCAACAATATTCACGATCCCCGCGCAGTGGTTGATTTGATACGGCAAACCAATGAACGTGAACGCCATGTCTTTCAGCTGGGCATTGATGACTCGGTCAAGCTTCCCCGCATCCTGTTTCATGTCAAAACGCAGGTCGCACGTTCCTTCCGGTTTGAAGTCGCGACAAAACTTGGTGCAGTATCCCGGTAGAATCTGTTCCAACCGGCGATCCGATCGGTGGCGATAGTCCACAACTTGGCCATTGGCGTACCAGCTGGTACGAGTCAACCAACCTGTCTGTCCGTAGTTGCCCTCGAAATGACCTTTGCCGATGTCTCCACTGGCTGATTCAATCGAGAACCCCTCGTTGGTCAGCTGGAATTGAAAATTGGTGTCGTCAATGGTCCACGGCAAACGAGAATCACTGACCGCAATATTTCTGCAACGCCCCGACAGTTGCACAGCGGGAGTGCTGATCAAAGCCGTGTCGCCAGAGACGCTGCCCGTCAACGAAACGCGACCTCCCAGACGTCGCAGTGGCTTCAGTTGAGCCGCCACGGATTCCGGAAGCAGCATCAGCGAGTCACGATGAAGTTTCAGATCTCGCGCGTCTAGGTCCGCTTTCCATGTTTGATTGGCCGAGTCAATCCATGCCGTGAAATGAACATCAGAAACTTCGCTGCAAGAGAATTGTCCACTGACCTGGGTCAGTTGGCGTCCTTGATGGTCGATTGGGATCACACTGAGCGTCAAATTCGAGACGCGAATCTGTCGCTGGTGATTCGCGTCAGACTGATCGACCAACTCGATCTGGCAATCGCGCAGGATAATCGGCACGGTTGATCCACCCGGCGGTTTGAGCTTTCGCAGAGCCTGGATCAACGCCTCGATGTTCCACTTTCCGCTGGCGTCCTTGATCAAGTTCAGCCGCGCACGACGGATTTCAATCGAACGGATGGGCATGTCCCCTGCAACCAGTTGAGTCAGACGAACTGGCGAACGAACAAATGCTTCATAAATCTCGATGACCGAATCAGCCGAAGCGTAGGGTGTCGCTGATGAACGGTCAGGTGAGGTGGCGAAGGAAACATTTCTCAATTCCAAACCCTGTCCATCGACGAACGAAGCGTGTCGAATCGTGGCGTCGATGTTGGTGCCAGCCAGCAGGCGGTCCACTCGATCCTGAACCTTGCGACTCAGTTGGTTCTGAACCGTTCGCTGAAACAGCAGCCAACCAGCGCAGGCAATCGCCAGCACGAACACAATCGTTTTGATCATGCTCCAGCCGGAACGACGGCGGTGAGAGGCAGCAAAGCGCAACGGTCGCAGTACCTTAACGCGAGGGAAAAACGGGAGAAAACCGATCGCGATAGTAGAAAGTCACCGCGTTTTGACCTAGGCGAGTTTGAAAATCACCGTCGTTAGATCATGAGGCCAGGTCTCATCAGGGCGGTATCGCTCGTCTCGATCCGGAAATTACATCGATCAGCGAATGCCTGAGACGTTTGACGGTACGACGGGCTCCGTTTTGCACCATGAGCCGGTGCCAGCATGAATGCGATAGCATTTTTTCGTTGCGTGAATTATTCTACCTGTAAATCGATGCTTTCGATCATGCTTGAACCTTAGCCCAACTGAACGGCGGAAAGCGTTTGAAGCATGGACCACTTGCGCCATCTGTATTTTGGAGGCTAACGCCACGATGACCAAATCGACCACTCCGGCAATTGACCAAAAGCCGTCTCAATTGATGTTCTGGGGCTGCTTCATTGCGTTGATCACAACGTCTTTCGCATTTATCACGCGCGCCTTCATGGCAACCAACCCTGACATGTGGCCCGCAGACTTCGGGCTGGATAACGTGCAGGCCCAGACATTGTTCGGACATGGAATCTGGCCGTTTGCGATCAGCATCATTTTGTTCAGTCTGGTGATCGACAAGATCGGGTATCGAATCGCCATGATCTTCAGTTTCGTATGCTATGGAATTTATGCCGCGCTCGCGCTGTTGGCTCATTCGACCGCGGTCGGGACGGGGCTTGAGGGAGACGCTCTAGTTGCTGCCCAAGCGAAGGGATTGAAGCTGCTGACTTATGGTTCGATCATTCTCGGCTTGGGAAACGGCACGGTCGAAGCATTCATCAATCCTGTTGTGGCGACCATGTTTCATCAGGCCAAGACCAAGTGGTTGAACATTTTGCATGCCGGCTGGCCGGGAGGTTTGGTGCTGGGTGGGTTGATCGCGCTGGGGCTGGGCGATCGGGCAACGGAAGATTGGCGACTCTTGATTTACATCATTGCAATTCCTGCATTGGTCTACCTGCTGATGCTCATCGGTGCGAAGTTCCCAGTCAGCGAGCGTGTCGCTGGCGGAGCAACTTATCGTGAGATGCTGGCGGAGTTCGGCGTGATTGGCGCTGCGATTGCGGGATTTCTGGTGTTGAAGCAATTGGGCATGGTGCTGGCCCCAATGTTCGAAAATAGTGAACAGGAGGCTTTCAAACTATTTGAAAATGCGTTCACGTACACGGATGCGATCGTCTACATTTCACTTGGTGTGGCTGTGTTGGCGTATGGCATTTACTGTCGGTCACTTGGGCGCCCAATGCTGATTCTGTTGTGTTTGATCATGATGCCGCTGGCAACAACCGAATTGGGAACCGATGGCGCGATTACCGGGATCATGGAAGAGCCGATGACCAAGGCCGGGTACAACCCTCTTTGGGTATTGATCTATACGTCTGCGATCATGATGGTGCTGAGGTTCTTTGCGGGCCCAGTTATCAAGGCGTTGACTCCACTGGGGTTACTGGCTGCCTGCTCAGTCGCGGCGATTATCGGCCTGTACTGTTTATCCTCCACCAAAACGATGTTTGCTATTTTCGCTGCGGCGACGTTGTACGGAGTTGCAAAAACGTACTTCTGGCCAACGATGCTGGGAGTTGTTGCTGAGCAGTTCCCCAAAGGCGGCGCGTTGACGCTCAATGCCATCGCAGGAATTGGAATGCTGACCGTTGGAATCATCGGCGGGCCGCTGATTGGTCGTATGCAGGAAGATTCGGCTCAAGCGGCCTTGAATGAAGCAAAGTCTGGGGTGTACGAACAAGTTTCTCGAAAGGATTCCTACATTCTGGGCGAATACACTGCGGTGGACGAGCCGAAGCTGGATTCCTTGGGCGAGGCCGAAGCAGCGGAAGTTCGTGGCATCGTGAAGGAAGCCAAGCAGGGAGCATTGGCGAAGATTACCGTTTTCCCGCTGGCGATGTTGATGGGTTACTTGATTTTGATTTTCTATTTCAAGTCAAAAGGCGGCTACAAACCCGTCATGATCGGCGGCGGTCACTAAATCAATCGTGTTGTCCGGCAATCATCAGCGAGTGTGCCACCCGCTCGGCGCGGATGTTGCCGGGCAGATTGATGACCCGGCATGGCGTGTCGGTCGAACGAATCAATTGCGCGACTTGATTCCAAGTCTCGCGGTTGATGTTGCCTCGAGGCCAGCCGAGCTGATCCCATTGATCGATCAAAGAGTTGATGATCGCCGATGCAGGGAATGTGGCAAGTGCTCGACAATCGATCCGCATTCCTGTTTCACCGCTTGAGGTTTCGACGTGAATGATGCACCGACGCGCGGCGACGGCCAGTTCCGACGCGGCGTTCTGGTGATCAAGAGCCGCTTCGCTCAAGCGAGCGATGGCGCGATCGATGTCCGGGAACTTTTTGCGAGCCAATGGCATCAATTCGTTTCGCAAAAAGTTACGAGTGTACTGCGAGTCTTCGTTGGAGGCGTCGACTCGATGCGTGCGCCCGATCGTTGCGACGTAAGCCTGTGTTTCGGCCCGAGTGACCGCAAGCATGGGACGGACGAGCGTCAGCTGATCGTCCAGCCTGCGAAAAGCTGGAATTCCTGCCAAGCCGCGCAGCCCTGTGCCTCGGAAGATACGGAACAACACCGTTTCGATCTGATCGTCGAGCGTGTGCCCCGTCACGAGGTAACGGGCTCCGTGATGATGAGCAGCTTCTCGCAGGCAGCGGTATCGAAACTCCCGCAGCGATGACTCGGACGGATGGGGCGTCACCTGATCCTTTCGCGACACTTGGTCATTGGTTGCCCGAGTGCCCAGATGAAACGGCAGGGACAGTTTCTTGGCTTCGGCTCTAACAAAATGAGCATCCGCTTCGGAGGCTTCTCCGCGAGTGCCGTGGTTCACATGAGCAACAACCAAGTTGGAACATCCGGTGCCTCCGTTTAATTTTACCAACGCGTGCAGCAACGCGATGCTGTCCGCTCCACCGGAAACCGCCACGATCGTGGTCGTTTGGCCCCATCGCTCGATCGGCCAAACCGACGCGATGCT
>CALFWL010000190.1 GCA_937928215.1 uncultured Pirellulaceae bacterium
CGTCCGCACTACTGATTCTTATAACCGTGCCCGTCGGCGTTTCAGTTGGATCTTGAAGGAGGTAACGGAAAGAACGCGCTAGTGTTCCTTTTGTAATCCGCGTATTCAGGACGCCGCTCGGCAATGTCTGACTCCAACAACGACACGCCGGAAACTCGCAACAACAGAAACGACATCAGTGCCGGACACCCGATCGTCCACCATGAATTCGCGTTGGCCGCGATCAAGAACAAGCCCCACCAGATACAAAAATTTCCAAAGTAGTTGGGGTGCCGAGTGTACCTCCAAAGACCAGTTCTCAAAACCTTGTTATCACTACCAAGGCCAGCTTTGAATTGGGCCAATTGGTAATCGCCAATCGATTCGAAGAAGAACCCGACCGACCACAAGGCGACTCCGATCCAACCGAGCAGCCCGAAGGAGTCACTGTCGCCAAAGACAATGCCCGACTGGATGGTCAATGAGATAATCCACATCAAGAACCCTTGAAGCAAAAACACCGTAAGCAAGCTGACCCACCAGAAATTTTTCCCGTGCTTGGCCCGCATCGCAGCATAGCGCCGATCCTCGCCTTTGCCGTGGTTTCGCCAAAACAGATAACCAGCCAGTCGCACCCCCCAAACGGTTACCAGCACAACAAGCACGCCATCTCGCGTGTCTTGCCAACCACTCTGAATGATCGTCGCCCACGCAATCACAACAAACCCGAGACCCCAGCAGGGATCAACAATTGAAGCGTCTTTCCTAGCGACGCTGACTCCCCACAAACTGAACATTCCACACAATACGATCAACAAGTTGGCGAAGAAGGTGGAAGTAAAACTCATTCTTGAATGACCTTTCGTCTCGCAATCGAATTGCCGAAAATTTGTTATGTCCTTCGTCCGACCGCAGTTGGTGGGTAACCTGCGAATAACTGGCGATCAAAACTACTTTGTAACAGGCTTTCGATCAAAATCTGCTTACGACGTGACCGTACCCTAAAACGTCGCACAACGGATGGGTCAACAGCGTACGCACCGAAGGGCCATTCACTGAATTTGGCGCGTCTGATAAGTATTTTATTGTGGTCGTGGTCAAAATTGAACGGTCGCGTTATCTAGCCCAAACGAAAATGGATTAGCCTCTTTCTGACGGAACTTTTCTGCGACCTACTCGTTTGATTGGCACCAGAGTCACGCCGCCGAACTGCAAAACCTTGATCGATGAACTTGATAAACAACGAAGGTAACGAGGAACAGGTTTCCAGCGCCGAGATCGTCGCGTTAATGCGTCGGATCTGCGAGCATCTGGGAATCGCGTTTTCTGCAAATCGAGTATTTCCCAGTCTCGCTGATTTGAGCCAAGACGGGCATGCCGTCGGTCAGGTCGAACTATTCAATGCGATCGGCAAGCACTTTGGCATTCGTTTCCGCGAGATGACGGGCTCATTGCGTGAACTCACCTACATCGTGAGTGATTCGGGCCCTGTGCTCGTGCGGCCCAAGTTCACCCAGGGCGACGATTCACAAAACGGCGTGCTCGTCTTGGACGCGAAAAAACGCAACCGACTGACGATCAACCAGATGGGTGAAGATCAGCAGGTTCCCTCGGGCTGGCTGAAACAGAACCTGCAGCGCGACGATCAGAATCAATATCGATGGTTGCTAATCCAGCCTATGTTGGCAGCGGAAAATGCTTCCCGTTTTCAGTACGAGTGCGGCACCCTTGGCGCTCCATTGAAACCACTTAAACGCTTTATCGCGCTGTTGAAACCTGAGGCTCAGGACATCCGTGCGATCTTGATTTTTTCCGTCATTATCGGTTTGCTGAGTCTGACGACGCCGCTGGCCGTCGAGGCGGTGGTCAACACGATCGCGTTTGGCCGATATCTACAACCGCTTGTTGTTCTCTCGTTCATCATGTTGGTCTTTCTTGGCTTTCGAGCCGGACTGAATGTCTTGATGACGATCGTTACAGAAATCATTCAACGCAAACTGTTTGTCCGAACGGTCGAGGACCTTGCTTACCGATTGACCCGAGTCCCGCTGAGCACCTGGCAAAAGTACCATGGTCCGGAATTGGTCAACCGTTTCTTCGACATTGTCAGCGTGCAGAAGATCACGTCCAAGCTGCTGTTGGAAACGTTAATGCTTGGATTGCAGACCATTATTGGTCTGACGGTACTAGCTTTCTATCACCCGTTTTTGCTTGGCTACGATGTCGGTCTTTTGACCATGATGACCATCGTCCTGTGGTTTATCGGCCGCGGTGCCATCCAAACGGCCAAAGATGAGTCTCAGCTGAAGTATGAAACCGCGGCGTGGCTTCAGGAAATTGTGCGGCATCCGTCGACGTTCAAATTCAATGGTGGTTTGGGATACGCACTCAATCGAGCCGATGAATTGGCGTTTGAATACATCAATCATCGGCAGCGTCACTTCCGTATTCTGATCAAGCAAATCTCGTTCTCCATGTTCATTCAGGTGATCGCGGCGACCGTGCTGCTTGCCCTTGGTGGATACTTGGTAATCAAAAAACAAATGACTTTGGGTCAGCTGGTCGCGGCTGAACTGATTGTGACCGTGATCCTTGGCTCGTTCGCAAAACTCGGCAAGGACTTAGAGAGCTTCTACGACTTGATGGCCTCGGTCGATAAACTGGGGAAACTGTTTGACTTACCTGTCGAGCCGGTGAACAAGCTGCAACTGGCCCGCCGTCCAGGTGCGTACGGTTTGACCATGGTCGATGCGAAACTGACACCCGACCAAGAGCGTGACTTTCATATTGAGTTCAAACCGGGCCGGACTTATGCCATCTATGGCGGGCCTGAACTCCGGCGATCCACTCTGATTCAAACGTTGATCGGTCAACGAAAGCCGCAAGACGGACACGTTCTGCTTGACGAATTTCGTGTCGATGCGATCAGTTCAGAATCGCTTCAAGAGAAAATCAGTCTGATTCGGCAGGTTGAAATATTCGAAGGCACCATCGATCAAAACCTTCGGATGGGACGCCAGAACGTCGGATCGGCCCAAGTAAATGAGATCGTCGGGCAATTAGGTTTGAGAAAAACGCTGGCCGCATTGCCTGAAGGATTCAATACGAAATTGAGTATCCACGGTTATCCGCTGGCTCAGGGTCAGGCGATTCGGCTGATGCTGGCTCGAGGCTTGATCGCGAAACCCGGTATTTTGCTAATCGAGGGCTTGCTGGACCAGCTCGCAGATTCCGATGTCGAGGATCTGCTGGAAATGCTCGACTCATTTAAGACGGAGACGACAATCCTAGTTTCGACCGGTCGCCGTGCGATTGCTCGCTGGGCCGACCAGACACTGAACCTTCAAAACGAGCAAACCAAACTGGAAAAGTTTAACGACTAGGCAACATGCTCACCCAATTTGAGACTTGATTGGGAAAATAGAACGAAAAGTACGATGGTAACGAACAGAGCCGAAAACCGATTTGAAACGATTGCCCCGTCGCACAACCAAGGTGCGGCAATCCACCTTGTTCAGTCGCCTCGATTCGCGCGCTGGCTGGCAAAAGTGTTGCTGTTCGGGCTGATCGTTTCCATTTTTGGGATGGCGTTGCTTCGGTGGCAACAGACGTCGCGTGGTCGAGGACAGGTCGTCGCGTATGCACCTCAGGAGAGACAACAGACCGTTCAATCACCAATCGAAGGCATTGTTGCTCGAATTGCCGATGGTTTGGTGGAAGGGGTCGAAGTGAAGAAAGGAGACTTCCTGCTGGAGGTCTCACCATTTGCCGCGAACATGGTTCAACAGTTGGAGGGTCAACTCAGGGAACTTCAAACCAAAGTCGACACGGCCAACGTTAAAGCCGAAGCATACGGTCAAAATGTGGCCGCCTTTGCTGAAGCGCTTGAGTTTGCGATCAACGCAGCAACGGAAATGGTTTCAGCGGCAGAGGCAAAACTAAAAAGTAAACAACGACAAGTCTCTGCCTACACGGCAAAAGAATTACAAGCGAGACTGAATTACGAACGGCAGCAGCGTTTGTTTGAGCAGGGCCTGAAGCCAGCAAAAGAAATTGAGAAACTGAAGAAAGAATGGGATATCTCCAAAGCAGATCTCGAATCCATCCACCAAGACATTTCCGGACTTCAGAACGAGTTGACGGCCAAGCAGGAACAACTGGAAGAGAAACGTCGCGTCTCTCAGACAAAAATCGACTACGCCCGTGCGATGCAACAGGATGCATTGGGCAATGCTGCGACGGCGCGAAAGGAATCTGCGGATGTCCAGATCAAACTGGAACAGATGCAGCGCACAAACGTGGTCGCTCCACGAGACGGAATCGTTTTTCGTTTGAACGTTAACGAGAGAGGAGCCACGGTCAAGAAAAATGATCCATTGCTCACGATTGTCCCCAATGTCACTCAAAAAGCGGTCGAACTGTACGTCAATGGCAACGATATGCCGCTGGTGCAACTTGGCCAAGAAGTAAGATTGCAATTTGAAGGTTGGCCCGCCGTCCAATTTGCCGGCTGGCCGTCGATTGCGGTTGGGACTTTTAGCGGTAAGGTCGCAACTCTTGATGCAACCGACAATGGCAAGGGCGAATTTCGAATTTTGATAACCCCAAACGAAGCTGAACAAAAATGGCCTCCCAATCGCTACCTTCGACAGGGCGTCCGTGCAAACGGTTGGGTGATGCTGCGCCGCGTATCACTGGGGTACGAGATCTGGCGGCAACTAAACGGATTCCCGGTCATCATTTCAGACTCCGAACCGATGGACAAAGATTCGAAGAGCAAGCCGCCCAAACTTCCAAAGTAGCATTCGACTTTTTCCGATTGAGAACGCGGTGCGTACGTCTTTGGCTTAGCATTCGCCAATCAATAAGCTGCCGAATGAACATGCTACAGCGCCGATTTAACTCGAGCGAAATGAAATCAGATCTGGCAGTGGTTGTTGGGCAAGTGCTTAGCACCGAACGGTTTATTGAAGTCGTCTTTCTCCCTGCGAAAGCAACGTTTTACTCAACGTCCGCGGAACAAAAAGCGCCACTTCTTCGTCGCACGCTCTTCAGCAAACTCTTTGAAGTTGTTTGTGTGGTCACGCTTATACTGACGCTACCTGGATGCCAAACCGGCAAACCTTTTAAGGCCACGTCGCCTCGAAAGGTCCGCATCGAGAACGTGAACGCAGAAGCCGCTACTCAAGACGATTCTCAGAACCCTGAACCGCTAGACGCGGTCACTCAGGCAGCGTCACTTGAGAACACTGACACAGATGAGACTCTAACCCGAGTCCGATTTGCAGGTTTTCAGCAGGACGTGAGGCTGGAAGACGCTGAAACATTCGACCAGGTCGAGCCACCTGAACCCGCAGCGCGGACCGAGGGGAATGGGGAAGACACTCCGTTGGATGCCCCGGACATTCCAGACGAAAAAGCCAAGTCATCCGAAACCGACGACGTTACCGCAAGTTCGGCTGCCGGTAACACGACGACGGGGTCGGAGTCAGTCGACGACGTTCCAACCAAAATTTCATTGGATGCGGTGTTGCAGTCGGTGCGGCAGTGCTACCCGGAAATTGATATTGCAATCGGGGAACTCGAAGCCGCCAACGGAAAAGTGCTCGCTTCCTGGGGCCAGTTTGATCAGGTCCTGTCGGCCCACACGATCTCTCACCCGCTCGGCTTTTACCAGACGTACCGAAACGGCGTCGGCCTAAGTCGTCCGCTGTACCAAGGAGGCGAAGTCTACGGTACGTACCGAATCGGAGATGGAAATTTTGAACCTTGGTATGGCGAACGCGAAACGAACGAAGGTGGCGAATTCAAGGCAGGTTTCTCTTTGCCGCTGCTCAAAGATCGGGCCATCGATGGGCGTCGTGCGAAACTGTTCGCCACCGGATACCAACGAGATCAACTGAATTCGAATGTCGAAGCTCGTATGCTGATGTTCCAACGCATTGCGACTCAGGCGTACTGGGATTGGGTTGCGGCGGGTCAGGCAGTTCAGATTCAGCAACGGCTCCTCCAACTGGCCAATCAGCGAGTCGATCAGATCAAAACACGCGTCAAGGCGGGCGACTTGGCGCGGATTGCTCAGATCGATAACGACCGATTGATCGCAAAACGCAAGAACGGTTTAATCAAGGCGCGACGGCAACTTGAGAAAACCGCGATCAAACTTTCGTTGTTCTGGCGAGACGAATCGTGCAATCCGACCATCCCGGCTGACAATCTCGTGCCGGAAGCGTTTCCGGAATCACGACCGATTTCCGACAATCAATTGTTGAGTGATATCGAAACTGCGCTGTCGATCCGTCCGGAACTGTCTGAACTGGCAGCGGCTCGCAAGGAAGCCTCCACCGAACTGCGATACGCTCGGAACTTGACATTGCCCAAGGTGGATGTCAAAGGGTTCGCAGGTCAGGACGTGGGCGGCGAAACAAGTAGTCTCGGCGACAAGACACCGTTCGAGTTACAGCTTGGCGTACTGGCGGAAGTCCCATTGCAGCGACGCGAGGGAATCGGGAAGTCACGAGCGGCGCAGGGAAAACTGAAACAGATTGATGCGAAAATCGGATTCACGCGAGATAAGATTCGCAGCGAAATTCAGGACGCTGCCTCCGGTATCAATGCGTCGCAAGATCAGATCACCCAATCTCGCGAAAACCTGCGGCTGACTCGCAAATCATTGGAACTGGGACGGATTTCCTTCGAGGAAGGCGACATCGACTTGTTGTCGCTGAATATTTACGAGTCGGCAGTCGCGGACGCGGAACTCCAACTGCTAGAAGCTCAACTGAAGCAATTTCTCTATCGAACGATCTACGAAATCGCCATCCGTGGGACGTTCGACTAGAGCCGACCACCAGCGATGCGGTGTATCAGACCAACCACGCTGACGAAACAGAAGTAAAATCCCACAACGATCGCTTAGTTCGACTTTCGCAGAAGTTGATCTTACTCGCATTTTTAGCGATTTCTGATCTGCCATTATCGAGGCAAGAGTCAACGATTCCTCAAAAAAACCTTCGCGCAGCGAGATTATGACAAAGTGCGAAAGGCAAACTTAGCATCTTCGGAACAATTGGTGACGGTGTATGAGTTCTGAGTCCATCAATTCAACAGGGTTTTGGATGATTGGCCACCACCTCAAGTTCCGACGATCCTTACATGACACCGTACCCAAGCATCGCATCGGCGACTTTCTTCAATCCAGAAATATTCGCGCCATTGATGTAGTTAACTTGCTGCCCGTCGCTGGCGGATCCATGTTCAACACATCGTTCATGAATCTCACGCATGATGTTTTGAAGGCGGTCGTTGACTTCTTCCCGCGTCCAGCTGATCCGCATCGCATTCTGGCTCTGCTCCAAACCGCTGACGGCAACGCCCCCCGCGTTCGACGCCTTGCCTGGAGCCAGCAGCACGCCATTCTTCTTGAACAGACCGGCGGCCGGCGCCGTTGTCGGCATGTTTGCACCTTCACACACCGCCATTACTTTGTTGTTGATCAACAATCTGGCACCTTCCGCATCCAGTTCGTTCTGCGTTGCGCAGGGCATCGCGATATCACATTTAACGCCCCATGGATCCGAGTCTGCGTAAAACTTCACTCCATCAAACTGTTCTGCCATTTCTGAGATTCGACCACGGTTTTCCTCTTTCAAAACGTGTGCGAATTCAAGTTGTTCCCGGTTCATTCCGTGAGCGAATTCTACGAAGCCACCCGAATCGCTCAACGTCATAACCTTCGCGCCTTTCTCGATCGCTTTTTCAGCTGCATACCGGGCCACGTTTCCGCTACCGCTGATGACGATCGATTTTCCGGCCAAATCTTCGCCGTGATGGTTGAGCATGTTTTCGCAGAAGTAGACGCAACCGTAACCGGTCGCTTCAGTACGAATCGCGCTGCCGCCAAACGATGTGTCTTTTCCAGTCATGGCTCCCACCCATCGGTTTTCAAGCCGAGTGTATTGCCCGAACAGATAGCTGATCTCGCGTTTTCCCACCCCAATATCTCCCGCCGGCACGTCGACATCTTCACCAATGTGCCGATGGAGTTCAGTCATCATGGACTGACAGAATCGCATGACTTCGCGATCGCTTTTGTCGCGGGGATTGAAATTGGAACCACCTTTGGCGCCTCCCATCGGCAACCCAGTCAAACTGTTCTTGAAGATCTGCTCGAACCCCAAGAACTTCAGCACACTCTGGGTCACCGTCGGATGAAACCTCAACCCACCTTTGTATGGGCCAATCGAGTTGTTGAATTGGACTCGCCAAGCGCGATTGGCTCGGACGTGCCCTTGATCGGTTTCCCAGGTGACGCGAAAAATAATGATCCGATCCGGCTCGGTCAGTCGCTCAAGAATCTGCGACTGACGATAGTCTTGGTGATCCAAGTACCACGGCATCACCGACTGCACGACTTCTTCGACCGCTTGTTGAAACTCCGACTCATTTGGGTTGCGCTTTCTCAGCCCCGCCATAAATTGATCGATTTCCGTCATCAGGTCCACTTACCTTTCGGGGCGATG
>CALFWL010000191.1 GCA_937928215.1 uncultured Pirellulaceae bacterium
GGGAGTTGGGAGAGCGAATTCGGGAGGGGGAAGCTGGAAGGGTGAATTCGGCGGGAGGGGGAAGCTCCGTCTGAGCCACCAATTGCCGAGTCGTGTCAGGATTAGGAACGCTGCCTGGGCGGACTGGGGCCTCCCTTGGAACCAGCCTGGGCGGAGCCAGGCCCTCCCGAGAACCCTCGCCTAGACGGACCCGCCCGAGAACCCTCGCTTAGACGGCCCCTCCCGAGAACCGCCTGGACGGGCCCTCCCGAGAACGCTGCCTGAACGGAGTTGGGGCGTCGGGAGGATGCTGTCCTGTGGATGAGGCCTCGCTGTTTCGGGTGCCATTTGCACGAGCGTGCCCTGCCGCAATGAACCAGATTTTCTACAATAAGCTTCTCCCGATACCGGGTTGGCGCTTTTTGTGGCGTCAGTCGTTCGTTTGTGCAAACCCACACCGGAGCTTTTCATGGCAACCAACCCTCCGCTTAATCGTAAACTACGCATGGCTTTGGTCGGTGGCGGACGTGGGTCCTTCATCGGACGAGTCCATGCAACGGCTGCCGTTCTGGATAACCGGGCGGAACTTGTTGCCGGGGCTCTTTCGTCCGATCCGCAACGAGCCAGGGAATCCGCCGCCGATTACGACATCGCCAAAGACCGTGCCTATGGCTCGTATCAAGAATTGATCGAGAAGGAACTCGCGTTGCCCGAGGACCAGCGGGTTGATTTCGTCTCGATCGCCACGCCGAACCATACTCACTTTGAAATCGCCAACGCCGCCGTGGATGCTGGCTTCAATGTCATTTGCGACAAGCCATTGACGTTGGGATATGCTCAGGCCGGAGTGTTGGCTGCGGCTGTCAGAAAATCGGGCGTCGTTTTTGCGGTGACTCACAACTACACCGGTTACCCGCTGATCCGTCAGGCTCGTCAGATGATCCTTGATGGCGAACTGGGCGACATCATGGCGATCCGAGCAGCCTACATTCAAGGCTGGCTGGTGACCAAATTGGAGGACGACAACCAAAAGCAGGCGGCTTGGCGAACCGATCCCAAAAAAAGCGGAGCCGCCGGTTGCTTCGGCGACATTGCCACCCATGCTTATAATCTTGGCCGATACGTGACCGGTTTGCTTCCCGATCAGATCAGCTGTCATCTGAAAACGTTTGTCGAAGGGCGAGCGCTCGATGATTACGGCCACGCGGTTATCAAGTACCAGAACGGAGCCTTGGGGACGGTGACGGCGTCGCAGGTCAGTCACGGTCGTGAGAACGATTTGACTTTGGAGGTCGACGGTACGAAGGGCTCGCTTTCGTGGCGTCAGGAAAACCCCAACGAACTGTGGGTGCGTACCAATGGTGAGCCTCATCGGCTGTATACTCGCGATCCGAACGCTCCGTACATGAAACCGAATGCGGCGGAATCGTGCCGACTGCCGTCAGGCCACCCGGAGGCGTTTTTCGAAGCCTTTGCCAACGTGTATCGCAGCGCTTACGATGCGATGTGCCTGCGAGCCGCTGGCAAGGAGTTCGAGATGGTGGACACGATCTATCCCAACGTGAACGACGGCGTCGAGGGCATGTACTTTATCGAGCAAAGCGTCGCCAGTAGCGCTCAGGATGGAGCTTGGCTGTCGCTGAAACACGAACTGGCCAGAGTTTGAGCTTTCGAGGACACATTCCGTCGCAGCGGATAAGCACTCGCCAAGAAATAAATGACGGATTTGAGTACTCGAAGTCTACGTATTTCACCGTCTAATCGTTTTGCAAATCTGCGGGTTATTGTTTCGCGAGTGCTCAGCCACTTGCTGTGACACGCCCGACAATACGTTAAACTGAATGTCACCGTCTCCAAACCAATCCGAAGTTATCTCACAGAGAACAAGCCATGAGTGAATCAATGTTGCTGATCGGCCAGGCCGAGATCTCACCGATCCAGATCGCAATTCTTGTCGCGATGGGGTTGTTGTTTCTGGTTCTGCTGGTGATCGGTGGATTTTTCATGTCGTTTTTCCGCTGGTGGCTGCAAGCGGCGCTGACCCGAGCGAAGATTTCGTTTTGGGATCTGACGGGGATGTGGTTCCGAAAGGTCAAACCCAACATCATCGTGCCCAGCAAGATCATGGCGGTACAGGCGGGCTTGAACGACCCAGAACTGACGACGAAGAATCTGGAAGCTCACTATCTGGCAGGTGGCAACGTGCCGATGGTCGTTCGTGCCTTGATCGCGGCTCATAAAGCGAAAACGATCAAGCTCAGTTTTCGCGAGGCCTCGGCGATCGACCTTGCGGGGCGGAATGTACTGGAGGCGGTTCAGACCAGTGTTTATCCGTTGGTGATTGATTGTCCGGCTCGAGGTTCAGCACGTAAGTCGCTTGATGCTGTTGCCAAGAATGGGATTCAGCTGAAGGTCCGAGCCCGTGTGACGGTGCGTTCCAACCTTCAGCAGTTGATTGGCGGTGCGACCGAGGAAACCATTATCGCTCGCGTGGGGGAAGGGATCGTCAGTGCGATCGGATCGGCGGACACGCATAACGTCGTGCTGGAAAACCCAGACATGATCTCGAAGGCCGTGCTCGCGCGACGGTTGGATTCTCAGACTGCGTTCGAAATCGTTTCGATCGATATCGCGGACATCGATGTGGGCGACAACATTGGCGCTCGACTTCGCGCCGACCAAGCGGAAGCTGACACGCGAGTCGCGAAGGCTCGTGCGGAAGGCCGTCGAGCGATGGCGGTGGCTCAGGAGCAGGAAAACACGGCGACGATCGAAGCCAGCCGAGCGAAGTTGGTGGAAGCGGAGGCTCAAGTTCCCACCGCGATGGCCGATAGTTTCCGAACCGGTACGCTTGGCATTCTGGATTATTACAAGCTTCGCAACGTTCAGGCGGACACAGACATGCGAAAGTCGATCTCGCAAGCCGGTTCCTCTTCTGGCGCAAAGGCAACATCGATTTAGCAGGAGGCCGAGTGTGTGATTTTCAGCCGTGTTGTTGGCATTGAGCGATCTCCCTGATTTGTACAGTTCGTTGACTTGATTTTTTTCGGTAACGACCATGGCTCGTGATATAGAAGAGTTTCTGCGTAAGGCGGCCGAGCGTCGTCGGCAGCAGCAGGCTGAAAAACAAGGCGGCGCGGCCGCACCGAGTACCGGCAGACAAGGCAGCCCCTCGCAGGAGCAACCTTGGAAACCGCAACCTCCGCGGGCTCGACCCGTTACGCCGGAAATTATCGAAGTGGTTGAAGTGGTCGACGACGACATCGTTGAAGCTCAGCCAGTAACGCCTCGTCGACCTGTGAAACCGAACCCGCGAGAACAATCGGTTGGTACTCATGTCCAGTCGCACATCGACACCAGCAAGATCGCTCGTCATGCTGAGGAACTTGGGAGCCTGAGGGCTCAGATGACCGACGATGTCGATGAGGTCAAAGAAAAGTTTGACCGCGATGCGAAGAAATTTGTTTCTAGGCATTCGACCCGCGACAATACCGATTCCGATATCGTTGGCCAGAATGTCTCCGCCATCGC
>CALFWL010000192.1 GCA_937928215.1 uncultured Pirellulaceae bacterium
TTGCCATGCAAGTTTTGGAAAAACAAGCGCCGCTCCGTGCAGATTCGCTGGTTCAGCAGGTCGCTCGCGCTCATGGTTTTGGCCGGGCTGGCGGAAAGATCAGGGAGCAAATTCTGCTGGCGATCAAAGGGTGTCCCGAAACGGATGAAGCGGCAGGTCGATTCTTATGGTCGTGGGAGTCACCTGTTTTGCCCGTGATTCCCTACCGGCACAGCACCGACGATGCGTCAACCCAACGTTCGGTACTCCAAATTTCAATCGCGGAACTGCGGGGGCTGGTGCAAGCAAACAAAGACGTGTTGACGCTCAGTGATCCCGCGCTGGCTCTGGCGCGACGCATCAACATCAACCGTTTGAGCCAATCGGCGCGCGAACGCCTGGCCGAGGCCATTGATTTGGAAAGTTAGCAAGAACAGGAGAATCGATTATGATCGATATCGACAAATTATTCTCGGACGAAGAGCACGCGTTACTCAATGTCGGCGGGATGAACGATCAGCAGCGCGAAGCGCTCAAGCAGTTTGCAGTGCGAATGGTATCCGTCGGCTCCGCTGGCAGCGGCGAAATTCAGGAAATTAAATACAACGGTCGTCTGATTATTCTCGATGATGGCAGTCGTTGGGAAGTTGATGAGTTAGATGCGATGACGTCAGAGATGTGGATGGAAATGGAGCGTGTTGTTGTCATCGATGGCGAAATGTACAAACTGGACGACAGTGAGAAAGTATCTGTCGAAGAGGAATAGGCCTCGTTTTTTGCTTAATTTTCACTCCGTAACATGTCGATAACAGGGCGAAGGTGCTCTCGTTTGGTTGGACCTGGAAAGAGAATCGTATTGGGAAGTTAAACGTGCCCAGAATTTTCGCATCACTTCTGATGGTGGTTTTGCTCGGTGCTGCACTGAGCCCTATTCACGCTCAAACCCTTGACGACACGGGGCTTTGGTTCGCGGCACTCGGGAACGGAAAGTTTGAATCGCGCGAGGGAGACGATCCGCTGCGCTGGTGGTTCGATGCCCACTACCGCTTGCGGGACGACACCAGCGGATTTAACCAGAGCATTATTCGGCCGGGTCTGGGATATGCACTTGATGACCAACAAACGATTTGGGCGGGTTACGGGTGGATTAAAACCGCGCCGGTGTTTGGCAACAACTTTGACGAGCACCGAATGTGGCAGCAGTGGACCAAATCAGGGTCGATTGGAGACTGGAAATCTCTCCACCGCAGCCGTTTCGAGCAGCGCTGGTTGGAGACCGGTGACGATGTCGGATTGCGATGGAGGCAGTTGCTGCGCGGGCAACGAATTCTAACAAGCTGTCCCGAGTATTCGTTCGTCATCTGGGATGAAATCTTTTTCAATCTGAACGATACCGATTGGGGAGCCAATAGCGGACTGGACCAGAACCGGGCATTCATCGGGTTTGGCTTCAAACGCCACCCCAGCTCAAAAGTCCGAACTGAAATTGGGTACCTGAATCAATTTGTCGATCGACAAAACGACGGCATGAACCACATCCTTTCAGTAAACTTCTTCTTTTAGTTCGCCCCGATTCTTTCGGTCCCCGCGTCTGTCCGGTCAAGCGAGCAAGAAAAAGCACGCGGGGCCGTTAACGAGTAGCGGTAGTGAAAACCACCCCGATTTCTGGCCGCGGCGGACTAATATGATTGGAGGATCGGGTATGAATCGTGGCGGAATGAGAAGCGATGTTCCGGCGTTGTTCTGGTTTGAATGATGCTTCCGCTTGCCCATTGGTTGAGGTCTGAAAGATCGCGTCAACCTCGGCAATGATCATCGGGTCCGCGGATTTACGCGTCTGTATTGGCTTGGAGGCGGACGGAACCTTCCCCTTCCCTAGCGGGATCGCAAGCAAGGGAGGGCGCGGCTCCGTCCAAGCCAGCGGATCTGGATGCTCGGTCAATTGACGGGGGCGGACGGAGCTGTTCTTGATGTTACACGTGCCATCGATCGGGGCGGACGGAGCCTTCCCCTCCCAACATTGGCGAACCTCGAAGGGAGGGCGCGGCTCCGTCCAAGTCGGCGGAGCGTCCAGTTCATTTTAACTTTTCCGTGTCTCCACGCAGATAGAATCTCGATGTAATCCTCGCTGATGATTTCGCGCGCCTTACGATGTTTGGCGTCTTCCCGCTGGGCGCCGCAACAGTCGCAGCGAGTTTGAAATCGAAGTGATTCTGATCCTTGGCTTTCCGCACTACTATCGCCGCACGTGGAAACCTTCATTCTCCTTGAGCGCGAGTTGGTGAACAAAGTTGATTGCTAGTTCGTGTTTGTTGAACACCCGGATGTTGAACCAACGAACAATCGAAGCGAACGCAACGTTCGGCGGGAAGCGGAGATTCGCAGATCAGTCGAAGTCAGCATCGATTCCCAACTGCACCTCGAACAAAATCGCCGCAAAACACGAGGCTGCGCAAAATGGTCAGCTACGCTGAATGGTCACAAAGCTCTATAGTCGGATGGAAAGCTTGACATCTTCATTGGCAGGCAGTTTCACCGTAGCGACGCCGTTCTGGTCGATTGAAATCGCCTTGGCGCGACCGTAAGAAAGGGATTTCATCCCAGCGCGCACGCGAATCTTCATCGGTTGATCGATCCGACTGCTCAGAACCACGACGATTTCGCCAGCTGCCAGATCCCATTTCAGCGACCGAACGACCGTTTGATTACGACAACAAACTCCGCTGATGCTTCCTCGGGGCAACCTGTCAGAAAGCGCGGGTAGCAACTCGATTTCTCCGGGCTTGGAGTAAACCAGCATCTCCATGACGACCGCCGGCAAACTGTGCAGCATGTCCGCGTTGTAGATCCTGCCGGGATTGTGGAAAGTAAAAAAACTCGGCAGCAAATAATCCTGACTAAGCATGAATCGCAGGTTGCCGAACACCAACTCAGCATCCTTCAATCGAGTCCCGATCAAGGCCATATGAGCAAGGCCATGAGCCGAGCCGTTGCCGCGTCCTTTTCGAGCCGCAGCGATTTTGGCAGCCGCGAACAACGTTGGCGTGTCTTCCGGATTGATCTCGTGGCCAGGCCAAACCGGATACAAGTGCGAGACATGACGATGGTCGTATCGATCCACTAGTCCGTGCCACGACCATTCCTGCAAGGCACCGTCGTCGTTGATCAGATAATCCGGCAGCTCGTCAAGCAATGGCTGACAATCGCCAGCCTCGTCAAACTGAATCCCGTGTTTCGCTGCCACAGCCGTCAAGTTGGTCAGTGCCTCGCGCGCGCAGGCGATATCCATCGTCGCGTTGATTGTCGCTGGACATTTGGTGTTGGCAGGTTGATTTTCGGGTGAATAGGACGGAACAAAAACCCGCTTTCCGTTCTCATCTTTCTCGGTCAAAAAATCTTTATAGAAGACAGCAATTCCTTCCATCAAGGACAGCAAATTTTCGCGGAGGAAGTCCTCATCGCCTGTCGTTTGGTAGTGCTCGAACATTGGCAAAACCAACCATTGAGCGCCGGCTGTCCACAAATGACCAGGAAACCCGTTCGAGAAATGCGTGTGCAGGTTGTGACGCCCGTCCGTCCGGCAGCCCGACATGATCCCGCCGCATCCGAACAAATTTTTCGCGTTCACCCGCCAATCACTTTCCAAACCGTTGATCAATCGGCTGTAGCTTTCGACGGCCTCGGGCAGATTACCCAAATTGGCTGCCGAAATTTGAAGGTTTACGTTTGCGTCAAGCGTGAAGTCACCTGACCAATCGGGCCGCCAATCACCGTTCCAGATCCCCATCAGATTTGGCGGCCACTCGCCCGAGGAACTGATCAATGTGTAGCGGCCCATATCAAACATTTTTTCCAGCAAAGCCGGCTGGAGCATTGTGTCGGCGGATGCCTTTTGTTTCGCGATCAAGTCTTCAGAACAAAGCCAACGATCCTCACCAACCCCCAGATCAAGGTCGACTCGGTCAAACATCTCGCCATGGATCACAGCGTGTCGTTCAAGCAAAGCGTCATAGTCGGTTGACAGCCTCGTCAACTGATCGCTGATGTCATCCAGCACTGTTTCAAGAGGCCCATACTGCTCCATCGATTGAATCCGGATCAGAATCACCAACTCTTCCGCCTCGAACACAACGCCTCGACCGTCCGCGACCGTCGAACCACCCATCGGATCGATCTCCGCCAACACGTGATAGCCTCGCGCGGATTTAGCATACTTGCAGCTGTAACTAAGGCTGCTGTCGGATGGTGCATCCAGAACCGGATCAAGGTAGCCGCCACCTTTTTTGTCAGATCGTTTGTGTCGAGGACGATTGTCTTGATTGACCAAACTCAAGCGACCGCGAATTTTCGCTCCGGCGGGAGCGGTCAACCGATGTACAATCACGTCGTCTGCGCGGGAGCAAAACGTCTGGCGCGAATAAGTACCTTCGGCGGTCGTCCAATGAACCGCGACTTCACCCGTTTCAAAGTTGGTCGATCGCCAGTAGTCGCGTACTTCGCCCTTGACATCCTGCTGGATCGACAACGCGCAGGCCGGATGGTACGGATCGGTCCATTGAATTCCCGGAAAACCAGCCTCGATGGCAGACTGGTACGAATGCTGATACGCCTCTTTATATTTTCCCGCCAACGCCAACCGGCGCACTTCTGGCAATGCGGCCGAAATATCAGGCACCGGACATGGCTGATCTAACAGCGGCTCATAAAGCCGTTCGTGGTTGAGCACCAAACGCTCAGACGCCGGATCTCCAAACACCATCGCACCAAGCGTTCCGTTGCCCGTGACCAGCGCGTCCTGCCATCGTCGGGCCGGTTGACGGCTCCACATTCCGCGACGTGGCAGATCGTTCTTTGAAGGAGCGAATGCCCCGTGCGCGTCAGTCGCAACTTGAGCATCTACAGCGCGATGGCCAGAAAGTCCAATCACAAGAAGAACAAGGATCGATGTCCATTTAGCAAAGCGAGGACCGGCATGCATGGCGGGGCCTTTTCTGTTCCGAACGGTCAATGGTAAAAGCGCATAAAAAATCCTCCGGCAAGGATCTACCGAAGGAGGCATTTTACCACAAGTTGGAACCAGCCAGTATCCGCAGCCGATTCACTCGGCTTCCGCCGGCTGAGCAACCGTGCTTCCAAGTTGCGACAGAAGCTGCAACACACCGTTCAGGTGCGCCAAGCGAGGACCATAACGATCGACAAATTCGTTCAGCATGTAATCACTGTCAGCCATGTCCTCATGGTTATCGTTTACCTCAACGGTAAGACCGTGCAGGAACTCGGTTTGAATCTTCGAAAGAGCCTCGGCAGCGGCTCGACAACGTCTGGCCAGCAGCGGATTCGCATCTTTCCATTGACCCAATTCGGCCGAACGCTGACGCTGAACGGATCCCATTTGTTCAACCATTTCTTCCAACAGTTCGTTTTGACGGTCTTGTCCCATCACCAACTGGTGCATCAGTGCCGCCATTTCAGACTGAGAATCTTCTTGCGTGCTCCTTACTTCTGATTCGCTAGCACTTTGTGTGACATCAATGCGAAAGACGGGCGAAATGTCGTGCGATTCTCGCGTCATAGGTTGAAACTCCAAGGTTTTTCGTTTGGTCAGAGCAATAGTGCTTTGCGACTGCTAAAAGGTCAGGCCGGGCGAAAACGCGATCCGCCAAGCGACAACAACTTGTGTAGTCGTCAAACCCGAACATTTCGATGTATCAGAGCACCAGTATACCAGCGGCATTTCGAGTGTCGAGCGTTTGCTTTAGCGGATCTGGTTGAATTCGCGAATTGCGATTTCAATTGAGTGAAAATACAAACTGACCGGCAGACCTTTTCACCACGTTGGAGATCAATCGCTTGTGCCGATAATCGCGAATGAAACGGGATCGTTATGCAAACCTGACTACCTAAAGAGTTCGATTTCCCATCGACGATGAGCGATCTGAGTCCACATGATGCCGTATCAGGTTTTTCATTGTGAAAGCCGTTTGCCGAATGTCAGAGAATTTCTCGTCGTCGTCGAGCCATTTTCCTAGTTGACAAAAAGCCTGTTGCTGGTTGTGCGATTCCGGCGGCGAACACATTGGAACATAAGATCGTCGCATCCTCGACAACTCAGCCTTACGTGGCCATTGCCAAAACTGTTCTGCGGATCCTGTTCTTCGGATGGTTTGAAAATCCTCTCTACTTGATTCTTCTTATTTGTTTCTGGGCGTCCTGACTTGATCCAACCTGCTTATCAATCTGAATCGCGACTGGGATTCATTACCGTGGTCGAAACACCGGATCTTGGTTTCAGTGGCGGACTGCTGATCGTGAATACCTTGGGTCGACCGATCGAGTTTCACTGCACGGCTGCCGTGAAAATCAACCGCGCACAAAAGATCCTCTACGGTCGAACGTATCACAGCTTTCTGTTTTGCGATCAAATTGCCGCGTCGTTGATTGAACATGCCCGAACTCAGCCGCAGGCGTACGTGACGGACTGCGTTGACTTGATGCCGCTGACGGAATCCGTTGAGGCACCGGTGCTGCTGCTGCCAGAAGAACCTGGTGTCGTGACCCAGCGTAAAGATCTGGGGCACTTCAAATTACACGAGCGACAATTGTGGTTCGGCGCATTCGAACGCGAGCAAGCGGAGCCCATCCGCAGCCTCTGCGAACGATTCTGCGATACACTTCCAATTGAAGAACCATTGGACCGGATTCGCGAGGCGATTTCTGAAGCCCAAGCGGTCGCTCGCTGACGGCAGCCCTTCCCACGTGACGGCATGAAACTTCGAAGGACCGAGTTTTGACGCACATTGACTGGAATTCACATATCGCGCCCGCGCAACCGTCGTTGCTGTCGTCGTGGTCAGATCAAGACGACGTCTTACCCGAAACCGCAAAGTCCGTCGTTTCGGTTGCCTTCAAAAAACCGCGCCGAGTCAAAACGACCAGCCTATTTTTTGGTGAATCTGACGAATCCGAAGCAATGCCAACCCCACCAACGAAAGCCAGAACAAGGAGGCTCGCAACAGTAGATGAATCTGGTAATCGCGAAAATAAGCATACTCGCATCAAACCGCCCGGCGATGTAATCAGACTTCAGGACCGGCTGTTTTACCTGCTGCAACCGCCGCTTGAAACATTGCTGGCGGGCCGTTCGATGACGTTTCCGTTCGAACCGTTTCATTTTCAATACGCTGGCATCGCATTCCTGTTTCCTCGACACAGTGCGATCCTAGCAGACGAAATGGGATTAGGAAAAACGATGCAAGCGATCACGGCCATTCGCTTGCTGCTGAGGACCCGGCAGATCAAACGAGTCTTGATGGTCTGTCCCAAGCCATTGATGACCAACTGGCAGCGAGAATTCGCAACGTGGGCTCCTGAGATTACCGTTGCCATGATCGAGGGCAACCAGCAGCAACGTCGCTGGCACTGGCAGGCCGACCGAGCGATGGTCAAGGTTGCCAACTACGAGTTGATGACTCGCGATGAAGGCTTGGTCACCGATCCGATACACGATTTCGATCTGGTGATTCTGGATGAAGCTCAGCGAATCAAGAACAAATCGAATGCGACCAGTCAGGTCGTTCAACGCATCCCTCGCAAACGCAGCTGGGCACTGACCGGGACGCCAATCGAGAACAGCGTGGAAGACCTAGTCGGCATCTGCGAATTCGTCGCGCCAGGAACGGTTGTCAGCGGGATGGCTCCCAAGGCGATGCGAAACAATGTGGGCGATATGATTCTGCGCCGTACCAAAGATATTGTGATGACCGACATGCCGCCGCGATTGATGCGGGACGCCGAGCTGCCGCTGTCGGCTCAACAGTCGATCACCTACCAAGCCGCTGAAAAAGATGGTGTCGTGCGTCTGAACGACATGGGAGACTCTCTGACGATCAAGCACGTGTTCGAGCTGGTCCTTCGCTTGAAACAGATCTGCAACTTCGATCCGGCCACCGGCGAAAGCAGTAAAGTTGATCGTTTGAAAGCTGACATGGAAGAGGTGGCCGCCAGCGGTCAGAAAGCGATCGTGTTCAGCCAATGGGTCGACACATTGAACGTGATTGAAGAACACCTGACCGACTTTCAGCCACTGCAGTATCACGGCCGTATCCCATCCAAACAACGCGACCCAATCCTGAAAGAGTTCAAAGAGAACCCCGACAGGAATGTTCTGCTGATGAGCTACGGCGCTGGAGCGGTTGGGTTGAATCTTCAGTTCTGCCGCTACGTGTTTCTTTACGATCGATGGTGGAACCCGGCGGTCGAAGATCAGGCCATCAATCGGGCTCACCGAATCGGAGCTGCCGGCAGCGTGACGGTGACTCGCATGATCATGGCTGGAACCATCGAGCAGCGGATTCACGAACTACTGGAGGCCAAACGAGAACTGTTCCGGGAAGTCTTGTCCGGCACGGATTCCCCGTCGCGACGCGGTCTTTCACGAGACGAAATCTTCGGCCTGTTTGATTTGTCGACGCCACAGGGTAAGTTCCAACCTGTCCTTGAACCCGCGAAAAAAGCCGCCTGATTTACCGATGCCAGCATCCGAGCCGTCAACCCACAAACCAAAAGACGCCAACTGGTACCCTCCTTGGGCGCCTCGTTTTTGGCATGGGATGCGAGTCAGCGACTACTTTCGTCTGCTTCGAGAGAATCAATTTCGCATCGCCCCGACCCGACTGCCAATGGCGACGCTGATCTCCGGCTGTGCCGTTTTCAATTCGACGATGGCCGTTTTACAGTCTCAATTGTTCGGCCAACGGATCCAAGCGGCCCGGTTGAAAGGTCCGCCCGTGTTCATCATCGGACACTGGCGATCCGGCACCACGTTGATGCACGAGCTGGTCTCAATGGATCCGCGTTATGCGTTTCCGTCCAACTTTGACGCCTTTCTGCCGCACCATTTTCTTGTTTCGCGATCGGTACTGTATCCGTTGATCAAGCTGTTGATGCCGTCCAAACGCCCCATGGACAACATGGCGTTGAATGTCGCATCGCCTCAGGAAGACGATTTCGCGTTGTGTGCCTATGGAGCTCCGACGCCCTATCGACGGATCGCGTTTGCCACTCGACCAAATCGCGATCACCTACAGTTAGATTTTGATTCCGCCGACGAACAAACCCAAGAGAAAGTTCGCCACGCGATGAGTCAGTTCTTGAAAACACTGACTGTCCGTTATGGCAAACCGCTCGTGCTGAAGTCGCCGCCACACACGGGACGACTGAAACAATTGGCTGAATGGTTTCCTGACGCGAAGTTCATCCACCTGTCGCGGAACCCGGAATCGTTGGTGCTTTCGACCATGCGTTTGTGGCGGTTGCTGGATGAAATCAACGGCTTCCAACTACCCAAGTACGACGATGCTTGGCTGAAGGACTACGTGTTCGAATGCAAGGATCTGATGTATGCGTCTTATTTCCGGCATCGCGATTCACTGCCAGCCAACCGCCTAGCGGAAGTGAAATTCGAAGACCTCGTCGCCGATCCGATCACCACCGTTGGCGGAGTGTACGATCAGTTGGAGCTGGGCGATTTCACCGCCGTGCAGCCACAGATCAAAAGTTACTTCGAAAAGAAGCGTGATCACAAGAAGAATCA
>CALFWL010000193.1 GCA_937928215.1 uncultured Pirellulaceae bacterium
GGATCGCCGCCTTCGGTCAAGCGAAGCTTTGCCGTTCCGGCAGGATCGTGGATGTAGCATGGAACCGGGTTGAGCGTGTGGCTGGTTTTGGATTTCGGTTTTCCTGCGGAGTCCAGTTTCAGCTTTCCGTCCTTGCCAACCTCATACATTTCGTCCGCGTTACCATGATCTGCGGTGACGATCAAAATCCCTTTGGCTTGGTCAATCGCTTCGATCAGTCGCCCAAGCCCCAAGTCCACCGTTTCCACCGAAATCTCGACCGCCAACAGGTCCCCCGTGTGTCCGACCATGTCGCCATTGGGATAGTTCAAGCGGATAAAATCGTGCTTGCGATTCTTGATCGAGTCCAGCACAACGTCGGTGATCTCTCCCGCCTTCATCCATGGTCGCTGCTCGAACGGAAGCAGATCCGACGTGATTTCAACGTAGTCTTCCAAGGCGTCGGCAAACTTTCCGCTGCGGTTGCCATTAAAAAAATAAGTCACGTGTCCGTATTTCTGAGTCTCACTGACGGCCAACTGGCTCTTGCCGCTAATCGCCAGATATTCGCCCAATACCGAATCAATCGCCGGCGGCGACACGAGGAACCGGCGAGGAATCTGTCGATCGGCATCGTATTGCATGATGCCAGCGAACTTCACGTCAGGCAGTGAGCCTCGGTCGAACTCGCTGATGTTTTCCTCATCAAACGCACGAGAAATTTCAATTGCCCGGTCGCCGCGAAAGTTGAACAACACCACGCTATCGCCGTCGACAATCGGACCAATAGGCTTACCGTCACGAACGATGACAAACTCGGTCAGGTCTTGATCGATCACGCCCGGTGTTTCGGTTCGCAGGGTTTCAATTGCTTCGGTCGCACTGACAAAGGGACGGCCTTCGCCTTTGACGTGAGTCTTCCAGCCTCGATCGATCATGGGCCAATCGGCATCGTAACGATCCATCGTGATGTACAAGCGACCGCCGCCCGATGCAATCGCGTAGTCGAAGTCGCCCGAGTTGTTGATCTCGGATAAATGATTCTCCAATTGAGCCACATAATCCAACGCCGATGTGGGTGGCACGTCACGACCGTCAAGTAATGCGTGGACTCTGACTTTTTTAATGCCTTGGTCTCTCGCCTGAGTCAGCATCGCCAGCAGGATGTCAATGTGCGAGTGCACGTTTCCGTCGGACAGTAAACCTAAAAAATGAAACGTGGAATCTTCTGACAGCTTACCCGTCAGCTCATTCCACGCATCGCCCTGATAGATGGCACCTGAAGCGACGGCGTTCTTGACCAGTAAAGCCCCTTGGTCGAACACGCGGCCCGCTCCGATCGCGTTGTGACCAACTTCGCTGTTGCCCATGTCATCGTCGGATGGCATCCCAACGGCCAGACCGTGAGCCTTCAACTGGGTCGTGACGGCGTTTTCCTTCAACCAATCCAGATGCGGCGTACTGGCTTTGGCGACCATGTCTCCCGCATCCCCTGCGCCGATCCCGACACCGTCCATAATTACGAGCACAACAGGGCCTTCGGGCCCCGCGAAAGAAGCATGTTTCTCAAGCGGTTTCATAAAATCATCGTCTGTTGGAAAGTTAGTCTGTCTGTGCCGTCCAAGGTAACACGTACGCTCGGGTCGCTACAGTGCCGCAATCATCCTTGTGATTGAGTCCACTGGCAGATAGCAGTAATTTCGCGACAATTTTCCGTTTGAACGCAGTGGAGATCGACGTTCTCGATTTTGCCGCCTCAAATTCTGACAACTCCAACCCCGCAAAAAAACGATGGCGAAAATTAAACCGATCAGCTTTGACTACTCCGGGGCGCTGCTTCCAAAGAACGGCATCACGCAGGAGCAAATCAACGCCTTGAAGCCGGACCTGCTCTCGGCGCGGGACGAGATGCTGAAAACCGATCTGGAGATGTATGATTCCGGTGCGTCGGTGCCGGACAAGAAGCAACCGCTCGATGCTGGCTTTCACGAAATGCCCGAACGAATTCTCGACGCGTACCAGTCGGATCGTGAAAACAGCGAACTTGGCCGCATCCTGAAAACTGCCGCTCGCCTGCAGAAATCGGTCGACAAAGTTGTCGTGCTTGGCATCGGCGGTTCCTACATGGGCGCCCGCGCTTTGATGGAAACATGCTGCGATCCGTACCACAACGAATTGCCTCGGGCTGCTCGCGGTGGACGACCGCGCGTGTATTTCGAAGGCAATAACATCGACAACGATTGGTCCCAGGCTCTGTTGCAGTTTCTGGAAGCCGACACGACTGGCGATGGGCCAGAAGGGAAATGGGCGATCGTGGTGATTTCCAAGAGCGGAGGGACGCTCGAAACGGCCGCGTCGCTCCGCCAATTCACCCGCAAACTGGAAGAGACCGTCGGTCGTGATCATCTGCCGGACCTGATCGTCCCTGTCACCGGCCAGTCAGGAAAGCTGGCCAGCTTGGCGGATGCGATCGGCGTGAAGGATCGATTTCTGGTGCCCGATGGCGTCGGCGGTCGGTTCTCGGTTTTCTCTGCCGTTGGGCTGCTGCCTGCCGCGATCTTGGGAATCGATGTCGTGACGATGCTTGAAGCGGCTGCCGCCATGAATTCAACCTTTCGGTCGGCAGACTTTGGCGAAAATCCAGTGCTTGATTACGTCGCGGTCAACCATCTGCTTGAGAAACATCAGAGTGTCGTCACCCGAGTCCTTTCGGTGTGGAGCAAGTCACTTGAGTCCGCCGGTTTCTGGTACGACCAACTGCTGGCCGAAAGTTTGGGCAAAGCAGAGCAGGGCACCCTGCCGTTGACGGTAGTGAATTCTCGCGATCTGCACTCGCGAGCCCAACAGCATCAGGAAGGTGCCCGCGACAAGGTCATGAACAACGTGATCGTCGATTCTTGGCGAACCGATCCGTTGCCGATTGGCACGCTCAACGGTGGCGACTGGAATCAAGACCAGCTAAACGAACTGGCGGACAAAACACTGCCCGACGTCATGACTGCCGCAATCAAAGGCACCAATCAGGCTTACAAGGAAGATGATCGACCGACGACCGATCTGCACTTGCCCGCCGCCAACGAGTCCGCGTTGGGACAATTGTTTCAGATGCTGATGCTCGCCACCGTGCTCGAAGGCCGTTTGATGGGAATCAACCCTTACGGTCAGCCGGGCGTCGAAAAATACAAAATCAACATGAACCG
>CALFWL010000194.1 GCA_937928215.1 uncultured Pirellulaceae bacterium
GCAAACACGTGAATCGTTTCAGGCGTGCTAGTGATCGCGTCCGCCTGCAGTGCGGTCCCGCTGCTTGAGACGTACGGAATCAGGCTCCCATAACTGTGATTTTTGATTGGAATGTCAGCGGATCGATGCAGCGTCGCTTGCTGAAACATAACCGCCGTTTGATTGTCAAAATCGATCCTCAAACCTGCCAACTGAGCTTCCGGGGCAGCACCCGTTCCACCAATTCCGTTGCCGCCTCGTGCCGCAGCCACTCCAGCGACGGAAGTTCCGTGATTGTCTTCCACGGTAACCGGACTCGGGTCGTTATCGTCTTGGCCGAAATCATAACTGAGTGCCGCGTTGTAGTTGGGAGCGAGATCTGGGTGACTTGCTTGCAGAGAGTCATCGACGATCCCAATCACGACACCTGATCCGGTGAAATTCTGATTCCATGCCCCCGTCAGCCGTGCGTCCGTTCCCGGCAGGTTCGCACCGCCCAGCGAGCCCGGAATATTGTTTTCCAAGTGCCACTGCCCCCCAAGATCGTTGACGCCAAAGTAAGGATCGTTAGGTGCAAAGTACGGCACATTGAAGAGTCGCTGGTTGTTCAGCACCAAGCTTATATTGCTGGAATTCTCCAAACGCGACACCACTTGGTTCGCCTCACTGGGCGATGAAGCGGCGAATACGTACTGGTTGCGACCGGCACCAGACGCCTCAATCAATGTTATTCCGTGCTCGATCGCAAATGCCTCGGTGTCGACATTTGCATCAGAAAATTGAACAACCAACTCGCTCGTGTCTTGGTGCACGTCTGCACGGCGATTGGCGCGAGCCGCCGCCTTTGCCGAAGCCGTGGCCTCAGCAGTCAGTTGAGCCTGAATACTGTCGACGGCACCAAATACGCCAATAACCAGCGTTAACAGGAAGCAAAAGTGGTTCGTTTTCACTGCGTATTCCTAACTCTGGCGAGCAAATTGAACGAGACTCCAAGCGGCATTCATGAAGTCCAAAACTCACCATGCAGGAACGCAATCGAGACCCCATCTGAAACAACAGGGGCAGACCACACGGCACAATCGAGGACTACCGGGATAAAACTGTATTTCCGATGCAATCGACTCACAAGAACCGGTGGTTGAAAATCGTGAGATTCAGGTGCAATTTGCAAAGAAAAATGGGCAAAAACCAAGGTTTCCACCCGTTGCTCCCGAAAAAAAATTCTGCGATCTGCACCAATGTCATTGCGCCCGACGCTCGGATCCCGCTTTTTTTCGCTCGCGATATCAGGAGTGACGATGCGAGTAAGAAAACGACTGCAAGCGCAACCGGCACGGTAAACCGCCAGCCACGATGATTTTTGGTACCCACGATCGCATTGATCTCGCCTCCGGCGTGCGAACTGGATAAGATCGCCTGAGCCTCACAATTTCCTGACAGGGTCACGCAATGCCTGCTTATCTGATTTCGAAACAAAATGCCAGCGTTCTGGAAACGCTCGTTTTTACGCTCGACAACGTCGATGGCGAAGATGAAGCGATTCCCGTCTTCACCACCGAAGAAAATGCTCAGGAATGGTTGTCAGGTAGTGAGTTCGAACCCGACTACGAAGTCGCGATGCTTGAAGATCTGCCGTTCATATTTTGGAGTATGGAAATCTGCAAAGAAGGAATTGGACATCTAATTCTCGATCCCAATCGGGCGGACCAGTCTGCTGGAAAAGGGCAAGACACGATTAGTCTGGTCGGACATCTGACATGGTCAGCGACTCAGTTGCTTTCCGCACATCAACGAACCGAGTCGTGAGCAGTGATGCGAAATCTCTCGTGTTGTTTCGAGACTATGACTATATGACTGTCAATAGTTCGAGCTACGTCAGTGCGTAATCCATTAAGTGGCAACAACTTGTGTAGTCGTCAAACCCGAAAATTGAGAATCAACAAAGCAGCATGTCAATTTTCAATATTTGGCCGTCTTGTCCGAATGACTGGGGTTAAGCTCGAACGGTAACATTCGCGAACGTTGGCGTGTCTAATGGTGAACGTGGTTCGCAACAACTTGAACATGAAAAACAACTCGCCTTATGAAGATCTACCGTCGGTTGGGCGATCGTGGACTCGCACCTTCCTGAAGGTGACTGCGCTCGGATTGAGTCTGCTGCTGGTCGTCCCGGGAGGCGTTCTCTGGTTGGCTCAACAGACGCCCGCATTCTATCCGACTTCGCTTGAAATGTCGGACGAGGAAGCATTTGCGGCCGGTGAATCATTGGAGGTTGCCGCGTTGTATCTGCGAAACGACGTGATGGAAGAAGATACATGGGTTGCCGAGTTCTCAGAACACCAGATCAATGGATGGCTGGCCAGTGATCTGCCACGAAAGTTCTCGACCTTTCGTTCGGAAGAAATTCGAGACCCTCGAGTCGACATCGAACCCGGCAAATTCAAAATCGCGTTAACGACCGAGATAAAAAACGTGGAAACGGTGGTTGTCGCAGCCATCGAGTTTTTTCCCACCGGGATTACGAACGAGTTCGGCCTGCGTGTGTTGAGTGTTCACGCCGGATGGTTGCCGATTCCGATCTCCTTTTTCACAAAACGGATAACGGAAGTTCTGGAACGGAATCACGTACAGATTCGATGGTACAACGACAGCGACGGGTTGCCTGTCGCATTGGCGACTGTCCCAAAACACCAACTCCGTTACCAAGGAAAGCAGATTGTGATCGAACAACTTGAGATCGCCGATGGAGCTGTCCGACTGGCGGGGCGATCCGAAAGGCTGACGGAAAAATCCGATCCGGATTCAAATGCAACCGATTCTAATGCAATTCAGCCCGTTTCGGACGACTCTAAGATTCCGGTCGCCACGCTAGTGCCCGTCAGCGACTAGTTCGACTCGCCGAATGGTCGCGCTGGCGGAGTTTGACGCATCGCCGTTGGACAAAATTTGAAGGCTGATGCATTCGTCGTTCAGGCTTAAAAGCACGTTCAGGCACGAACGGGATCGTTGATCGACACGATAAGTTCCGGCCATCATTCGTTTCACGCTGCCTCGGTCGCCCGAGATAGGGCCTTCATAGTCAAGATACTTCTTGCGATGGTCGGGTAAACGTATTGCCGAAACGGTTTCTCCGAGTTCGGGAAGCTTATCGATCGCCCACGTCGCCAGCCTTGATTCCTGCTCCAACATCAGGTCAAAATGATCGGCTCGTCCGTTCTGGGCACCACCCGAAAACACATGATGCAGAACCACAAACCTCAACGGTGTTTCGGCGGATGTCGTCGATAGAGGGTTCATTTTGATCGTTTTGAAAATTGTTTCAAATGCTTCATGACTGGTCGGAACTGGGACGTTGCCCGTTGCCTATTGGCGCGACGCAGTAAACTTCTCACGATAGCTGATTATGACAACAGTTGCAGCCGACAATTCGACTCCCATCGCACGATCGGACGTGAAACCGCTCCGGATTGGCGATGTCGTGGTCGACCCGCCGATCTTGCAGGCTCCGATGGCAGGGTTCACGAACTACGCGTTCCGACAGATCGTGCGAGAGTACGGTGGGTCGGGGTTGCAGGCGACGGAGATGGTCAACGCCCGAGGGTTCGTATGGCTGGACGAAAACGAGGCGGAACATCCCGATCGGCTGTGGGGAGTCAAAGACGAAGCACGCCCGCTGGCGGTTCAGATTTGGGACAATCAGCCGGAAACGATGGCCAAAGTCGGCCACCGGTTGGCGAAAGATTATCGGGTTAGCGTGGTCGATATCAATTTTGGCTGCCCGGTCAAACAAGTGACCGAGCGCGCGAAGTCGGGCAGTTACCTGCTGCGTGTGCCGGACCAGATGGGTCGGATCATCGAGGAAGTTGTACGAGCCTGCGCGCCGACGCCAGTAACGGCCAAGATTCGGCTGGGCTGCACTCGTGATCAAATCAACGCGATTGATATTGCTCAAGTGGTCGAAGGCGCCGGTGCCGCCGCGTTGACGGTGCACGGGCGAACCGCTCAGGACATGTTTCGAGGTCACGCCGATTGGGATCATATCTCCGCGATCAAGCCGTACCTGAAGAAGATCCCGCTCATTGGAAATGGCGATCTCGACTCGGCACAGAAAGTGGTCGATGCGTTTCGACGTTACGATATCGACGGTGTGATGATTGCCCGTGCCTGCCTTGGTCGACCGTGGTTGTTTGCTCAAGCTGCCGCGGCGCTCAAGGGAGAACCTGTGCCACCGGACCCGACGCTGGAGGAACAAAAGCAATGTCTGCTCCGGCATTTCGATCTAATCTCGGATCGCTTCGGCGAAGACAAGGGAGCACATCTGATGCGACGATACGCGTGCTGCTATGCCCAAGGGCGGCATGGGGCTCGGCACTTTCGAACTCATGTGGCCAGAGTCAGCACGGCGGAGGAATTTCATTCGGTGGTCGAAGAGTACTTTCCGACGGAATTGGAACCGAAGTGATCTTTCGGCAGGGGAGTGATCTGGCGGTGGCGTGATGATGTGCCGCGAAACTATAATTTCGACCTTGGCTAGGCCGTTATCTTTATCTCTTTGTCTGGCCATCCTGCTATCCGTGCGTAACGCATTCATCTAACACCGATCTGACTATGCCTTCCCATCACTGGCCAAACGTGGCCAAACTGAACGCAAACGCGAAATCCATTGCGGATGCCTCGTGGCAAAATGCTTCGCGACTGGAGATCACCCGAACGTCACCAGCGGGCGGGACGGTCCTTGATTTTGCGGCCAATCGCTCGGGCACGTTGGCGGCGGGAATTGAGCTGGCTCGAATTTGCTTGGCAGGACTGGCCGACGTGCGGCTCGTGCCGGGACAGTTTTCAGATCTACCACTGCCTTCCGTCCAAGTTACAACGGATTGTCCGGTGGAGGCCTGCATGGCATCGCAGTACGCGGGTTGGCCGATTTCGGTGGACAAGTATTTTGCCATGGGCAGCGGGCCGGCCCGATCGTTACGAGGTAAAGAAGATGTTTTGGATGAGTACGATCTGATCCACTCGGGTGGGACAGCAGTCGCTGTGCTGGAAACCAACAATCTGCCGGATGATGCGATCGTCGACGCCGTGGCGCAGGACTGCGGAGTCGCATCGAACGAGGTCACGCTGTGTGTGGCTCGGACAGCCAGCCTGCCAGGTTGCGTTCAAGTGGTCGCGAGAAGCGTTGAAGTTGCACTTCATAAATTGCACGAGCTGAAATTCGACCTGACGACAATCAAAAACGCTGTCGGCGTCGCCCCTTTGCCTCCCGTTGCGAAAGACGATCTGACCGCGTTGGGATGGACGAACGATGCGGTTCTATATGGCGGTCGCGTCAACCTGTGGGTCGATGCGGAAGATGATGCGATTGCCACGATTGGCGACCAAATCCCCAGTTGCAGTTCGGATGACTTTGGCGAGCCATTCCTGAATCTGTTCAAGCGTTACGACATGGATTTTTACAAAATGGACAAGCTGTTGTTCAGCCCGGCGGTGGTCACGATCAACAACATGCGGACGGGAAGCGTTTTTTCAACTGGAAAGATCCGGACTGACATTCTGAAGTCTTCATTTGGGATGGTATGAGCGGCTTATGAAGATCGCTGTTTTTGCACCCGCCGATTCGTGGCATTTTCTGGACTTGAAGCGAGCCGCAGCTAGGCGTCATGATCTGTTCGCGTGTGATTTTCAATCGTTGACCGCGTCCGTCGGTTCGCACGGCAATCAGAAATTTTACGCGGGCGAGTTCGACTTGAGCGATGCTGACGCCGTTATCTTGAGGATCATGCCAGGAGGTTCGCTACAGCAGATTGTTTTGAGGATGGACATCATGGGCTCGTTGCATCGCTCGGGCGTACGAATTGTCAACGATCCGAAAACGATTGAAACTGCGGTCGATAAGTATCTGACACTCGTGAGATTGGCCGAACGACGAATCCCGGTTCCGACCACCGTGGCGTGTGAGAATCCTGAACTGGCGATGGAGGCATTTGATCAGCTGGGACGTGACGTGGTCGTGAAGCCTTTGTTTGGGAGCATGGGGCAGGGGGTCGAAAGAATCACGGACGCAGTGGGTGCGAAGAAGTGTTTTGTTCGTTTGCATGAGTCAAGGGAAGTCTGTTACGTGCAGGAATTCATTGACCACGGAGATTCAGATGTCCGCTTGCTGGTGATTGGTGATCGAGTGTTAGGAATGAAGCGGACAAGGGCAGGGCATTGGTTGACCAATATTGCATCCGGAGCCACCGGATCCGCTCATCAGCCTACGATGTGCGAGGCTCAATTGGCAGCAAAAGCCGCCGCGGCGGTCGGTGCAGAAGTGGCAGGCGTCGACTTGATTTACGATTCTTCAACGGGAAAGCCGTTGGTTGTCGAGGTCAACGCAGCACCCGGCTGGCAGGCGATTTCGGAAACGTTGAATGTCGATGTCGCAAGCATGATTTTGGATCATGTGGCTGGATAGAGCAGGCAGATTCGCATGCCATTGCAAGATTGCCAATGTATCCGCAATGTCCGAATGCGTTATGCCTCATGAGCGCCCGCCTGCTTTCCACGCCTTGATTGTGACCGACTCACGTCCGCTTCATGGCGGCGATTGGGTTCAGTCGAGCGGCTCGCCACGCAGGGATCAGACTCGCGAAAACACACATGACAGAAGCGATCGCGAATACGATCATGCAATCCAACGGATGGAAGCGAAAGACCGGCTGATCAAAGCTGCCTTTCAGTCGTTCTTCGATCATGGTTCGAGCGATCCCGCTGACCGCTTCGGCCACACCATACGAAACGGCGATCGCCAGCGCGGCACCGATGACTCCAGTGATCAGCCCCTCCAACAAGACCAAGGCCAGAACCTGGCGATCTTCGGCTCCAACGGACTTCATGATGCCGAACTCAGTGGTTCGTTCCAGTACTGCAATGATCATCGTGTTGCACATGCCAACTGCGGCGACCAGCAATATCAATAACGCCAGTGCTCCAACGGCCAGACGAACCTTGCCTACCTCACGATCTAACTTTTCCACGATTTGAACAGCCGAACGGGTACGAAAACCAAATGATTCGACTTCATCCACCGCCTTCCGCAGATTCGCGACGTCTGACACGCTGCCAGCGACGTTCAAGTAACCCTTGAATCCGTCTTTGCGAGAATAGATTTTCTCACTGATGTTGTGGTGCATGTACAGGTTGGCGTGACTGCTTCGCCCGGTGAATTGAAGAAAGCCGAACAGATCATCGTCGTCTGGCTGTCTCAAGATACCTCGCACGACGGCATGGCGAACGAGCGTGCGATTTCCTTTTGAGTCGACCGATACGTCGGCAGGATGCTCTTGTTCGGGTGATTGAAGCGATTTCTTTTTTGGTTTTGACTCGTCGGACGGTAACAATTTGACGGCGTCGCGAATCGCTGCTTTTTCACCGTCGGACAAGTCAATTCGGTCCAGTTGGGCGGCGATTCGTTTCAGCGACGCGATCGTTTTTGAATCGAGTATCGCATCTAACCCGCCAAGTAGACCGGCAGCAGGGCTGATCGCAGCTTTACCCAGCGAGCAGCGAATTTCCACCTCGACGCCGATCAGATTTTTCAGCTGGTCATCCGTTCGGTACCCCAAGTTGTAAGCCGTAAATTCATCGACCAAGACCCCTTGGTCATCCAGATCAGAAATCATTTTGCCCTCGACCACGCGGCCAGAAATCCGTTGGTCTTCCGGATCAATGCCGATCAGCGAACCAGGCGTTCGTTTGGGATGCTTGGCTTTGCCAGCTTTGTCAATCGAAGAATTCTGTGGCCAGACAAACTGGCATCGGACCGGGTTTTGCCAAACGATCGAGCTGACCTGTTCGATGGAGCGGAGCTGGTTCATGCGTTCCTGATCGAGATGGATCCGCTTTGCATTTCTACTGCGCCAGGATGTTTCCAGCTTCTCGGTGATGCGAGCGCGACGATCGTCGGCCAATCCGTCCGGAACCTTTAAGGCTTCGACAGGAACGTTCTCGCTGCGATCGTAAGATTCAAAGATCATGAATCGCTTCGTTTGTTCGGAAGCGTTCATGATGTCAAACACGCCTTCGCGAGCGCCTCGTGTTCCGGCAAAGGTCATCGTCAGCATCACGCAGCTGGTCACGACGCCAACAAGATTCAGCAATGTACGGCCTTTGCGTGACCACAAGTTGTGGATGGATATCGTAATCGCATCGGTTAATTTCATAACGAAGCACCGACTGAAAGGTTCTGCTCGTCCACCAGTTGGCCGTCCTTCATCTGCACGATTCGATTGGAGCACGCTTCGGCCAGCTGGTGATCATGAGTGATCAGAATCAGTGTTGCATTGTTCTCGTTGACGATCTCCAGCATCAACTCCGTGATGGAGGTCGCCGCTTGTGAATCGAGATTCCCGGTCGGTTCGTCAGCCAGCAGCACTTGGGGGCGGTTCACGATCGCGCGAGCCACAGCAACACGTTGCTGTTCACCTCCTGAAAGCTGTGCCGGCTGGTGGCGAATGCGGTGTTCAAGACCAACACGTTGGAGCGCTACGTCGACTCGTTTTTTTCGTTCACGATGCTCAATGCCCGCCAGAATGAGCGGTAGTTCAATGTTTTGAAATGCGGTGCGGTTGGGAATCAGCTGGAAGGATTGAAAAATGACTCCGACTGTTTCGCGACGATATTGAGCTAGTTCAGCAGCATTGAGGTCGCTCAGATTTCTCCCGTGAACTTCAAGCGTACCTTCCGAGGGACGGTCAAGCCCGGCCAGCAGGTTCAGCAGCGTCGTTTTGCCGGAACCGCTTCGACCAAGGATGCCGACTCGATCTCCCGACTGGATGTCCAAATCGATTCGGTCAAGTGCCTTGACGCGGCCGGTTGATTCGCCGAAGTAACGGGACAAATGTCGAGCTTGAATCATTGAGCAAAATTGCGGGACAGGGCCATCGCCACGCGTGGCAGAGGTCAGGTAATCAGATCAAGAGTGCCATCATAGCTGACACCGACTGAAACGTCACAAGGGATCGACGAAAATCGAGCCAAGCAGTTTTGTAGCGTGTTGTCGC
>CALFWL010000195.1 GCA_937928215.1 uncultured Pirellulaceae bacterium
GATGGCGTTCGGCCTTGTTAAAACGAATATCAAAACCGCTCGAGTTTTTTGCTGTCTTTTTCATAACAATGGTTGTAGCGCAATGACAACCTTTTAAAAACCTCAACTCAAAAAATGTCAGCCTCGGAGCGAAAGGCGACTATGGATGGCAGCGTCACGGCGGTTGGCAAACGATCTGGATTCCTAGATGCACTCTTCAGTTTATCAGCAATAGAAAAGCACGCTGACCAGATGGGCAGCGTGTTTCGATTGTCAGAATGACCTTCCGGTCTGATGTTGATCAACTGTGTCTACATCAATCAGTTGCGTCTACATCAGCAGCGTCTGTTTAACGGAACACGTTGAAGATTCCACCGAACTTGAGCACCTGAGCGGCCGAGTTCACAAAAATCTCGTTCTTTCGGTACTCCAAGACGATCAAGTCGCCGGGTTGGATGATGACTCGTTCCGTCGGGTCGGCCAAGGCGTATCGTAGATCGACATCGATTGCAACTTGCTCACATCCGCATTTCCGAAGCACCGTGACCTGAGTCGCCGGCTTCACTTCGCCGAATCGAATCGCCTGTGCTCCGTTTGAGCCACTCGAGCCGGTTCCACTGCCGCCAGCGATTGCGATCGCTTCCAGAACATCAATGTCGTAATCGCGTGGAAGTGGGAATCGACCGCCGGAAAGGAGTCCGCCCGTGTAGAACACCTCTCGCTCGCGACCCTTGATGTAAACCACGTCGCCGTCTTTGAGAATAATGTCTTGCTCAGAAATTTGAGGGAAGCTTCCACTTTCGCCCCGGATCGGGATGCGAATCGCATTGGCTCCGTCGATCGTTGACGAGATGCCACCCATGGAAGGGGCACCGACTGCTTGGATGACCGAACCGTTGGAACCACGATTCTGTCCGCCGCGAAGAATCGTGATCTCGTTGAGTGCCCGTTGACCCGGCAGGCCACCTGTTTCACTCAATGCATGAAGCACATCGTTCTCGTAAGCGGGAAGGTCGATGGAGAAAGATTCTGACTTGATCTCATCATCAACATAAACTTCGTTGCGACGAATGTTGTTGTTGCCATTTCCGGATGACCCATCTTCACGAATCACTAGGACGTTGTAGGTACGACGCTTCATCAGCGTGACGATGATCTTTTCGTTGCCTTCCAGCAGGATCTTCTTGTCCTTGGTGTAGGCCCCGACAATCTTCCGTTCGGCCTGAGACAAGGTCAGACCGGTGACGCGAATCGGCGTGACCAGTGGCAACGAGATGTATCCGTCGTCCCGAACGGGAACTGGGTAGCCAAGGCCTGGGTCCGTGTCCACGTCGCGGGCGTTTGGGAAATTCACCGGTGGCGGCACATCTTTGTCGCCGGTGATTCCCTGAATGTAGATTCCAAGAATGTCGCCCTTGTCCAGCACATATTGTTCTGGTGGGGTCTGACGCAACGTCAGGAAATTGATTTCTGTTTCGGTGTCGGGACGACAGCAACTGGCGTTCAAAACGTCCTTGGCCGGAGTCAAATCCTTGGGACCGTAAGTCTGGCAACCTGCGGCAACAGAGAGCAGACCTCCCGCCATTAACAGACTGAAGATTCGTTTTGTCAGGTAAGTCCGCATGATCCGAGTTCTCCGGTTTGATTCCGACGTACCACACGTTCGTGGTACTTCGCGTGTTTGGGTCGTAACCGTTGTTTCGGAAGTAACTGAGAACCAGTTTTAGCGGTCGGCCTTTAAGTCCGCTTGACTAGGAACGGTAAGGTTTGCTGGTTGGCGAAAGCTTACGACCTGGCGCACCGGTCGTGCCGGTTTCGGGGAATGATCCCTCGTGGATCGAGCCTCCAGACCCTCGCATTTCATGGTGTCGATGCGGACACGCGAAGGTTTTGGCAACGCAAACTGTGGAACCGTCAAGGCTTGACGGATTTGAAGATGCCAGCACATTGGACGTGCTGGCAGATGGGAAGTTGGCTGGCCAAGCCCAAGCCGTCGCACCTGGCTAGGTGGACGGATGAGATCACAGCTGATCGTGGCGCAGTCAGGGATCAGTCTTCGTAAGAAATTTCCAGAACTTTGAACTTGAGCGTACCCTTGGGAACTTCGATATCAGCAACTTCGCCGATTTTCTTTCCCAGCAACCCGCGACCGATTGGGCTGGTAATGAGATACTTGCCCGAGTCGTAATCCTCGTCACCGTCACCTACTAAGGTGATTTCCTCTTCGTCATCCAGATCGACATCCAGAACTTTGACGGTGGCCCCAAAGGCGACTTGGTCCCTGGGAATTTGAGCCGGGTCAACGATCTGGGCTCGGGATAGTCGGTCTCGTAATTGAGTAATTTTTGCCTGAAGCAGCCCCTGTTTCTCTCGCTGGGCGTGGTATTCCGCGTTTTCTTTCAGGTCGCCCTCCGCACGAGCGGCCGCAATATCTTCGGCAATTTTTGGCATCTGGACGTTTTCCATTTCATCCACTTCCGCGCGGCGGCGGTTGTAGGCTTCCTGGGTCATTGGAACACGTTCGACCATGTCGATCCTCCGTAGCTTTAGCAGCGACTCTAAAATGGCGTGGTGCAGCTTTGGCAAATTGCTCGCGCCGGATGCAATTTCGCACGAAACGCCGGACCTGAAAAACAAAACGACTTGGGTTCGAAGCGAACTCAAGCCGGACAAGAATTATCGGGTATTTAGCGGTTCAAATCAAGAACACCGCATTTTCGGGGGGCCGCCAGCCATTCCCAACGGACGCAGAGACAACAGCTGGGTATTCTTACTTCGACGCCGGGTGGTTGGCGACCGGATAAAGCAGGCAGCCGCAGCCTTTGCAGAACATGGCCTTTTTCATCAGCAGGTCGGCTGCCATCTGAGTCGTAAAGCGTTGGTTACAGTAACCACAGGTTTCAGCATCGGTGTCCGTCAGAGCGTCTTCGCCCTTCTTTTCAACCAGACGCCGGTAGTCGACTTTCAAATCGGTGGGGATCAGTTTCTCCTGTTCCTCCAAATCGACATTCAGCTGGGCCAACTCACGGTTGAGTTTCTCCAATTCCGCAGACACGTTGGTCCGGATGGTCTTCGTTTCTGCCTGAGCCTTTTCATGGTTGACCTTGGCGGTGGTCAACTTTTCTTCCAGCACATCGATCCGTTCCAGCAGCTCCAGAATCTCATCGGAAAGCACGCTGTTGGCCTGCTCGTCGGCAGCAATGCGATCTTTGAGCAGCTGGAATTCCTTGTTTGAGTCGCACGTGTTCAGGTTTCCTTTGAGCTTTTCGATCGTCGCTTCTCGCTCGCCCAGTTGCAACTGTTTCGCGTCGGCGGCCATTTTTGTCTGAGTCAGCGTTTCTTTGGCAGCATCAACCGTTTGCTGAAACTTGAGTTCATTCTGTTGAACGAGCTTTACTTTTTTCGGGCCTTTGTCGATCCGCTCACGAACATCCGCGATCTGACGCAACAGGCGGTGCAGTGTCCTGAGCATTCCGTAGTCGATGTTCAACGTTTCCTCCAGAGGGCTGCGTGGTCAATGTTCAGTTTAGTGTGATCCGTTTCTGGATTAGGACCCTATCCTACCATGATCAAAGCCGTTGACCATGACCGGCCAACGGCTTTGAAAAATGAAGTTTTTGTCCCGCGTGAGGACCACAGACGGGCGAGTCCAAGTGACCCGTTGCCACCAGCGTTGTTGCGCGGATCAGGCAGCAGCTAGTTGGCTGTGCGGATCCAATACCGGAGGTTCAATGTCTCCGTCGGTGCCGAAATTCTGATCCGGTGCGTCGCTTTGGACAGCTCTAAACGGATTGGCAGGGACGAAACTTTCCAGCTGCTGAGCCCGCACAGGGTTTTGCAGCTTGTTAACCGCTTTGGCTTCAATCTGACGTACTCGCTCCCGCGTTACTTTGAAGATCCTGCCGACTTCCTCCAGCGTGTAGGTGTAACCATCGGTCAAGCCATAACGCAGACGAACGATTTCCCGTTCGCGGTACGTCAGGGTCTTGAGCAGGGCTTCAATTTTTTCTCGAAGAATGCCGTTGGTCGCCAAGCTAACCGGATTGTCGGTGGCTGAATCTTCGATGAATTCGCCAAAACTACAGTCGTCACCTTCCCCGACCGGTCGATCCAAGCTGACCGGATGGCGACCGATGTCCATCACTCGACGCACTTCATCGACATCCATCTGAGCCCGTACCGCGATCTCATCCATGGTGGCTGGGCGACGCGTTTCCTGAAGCAATTGCTTCTGAATGTTTCGCAACCGAGACAACACGTCGATCATGTGAACAGGAATCCGGATCGTGCGAGCCTGGTCCGCGATGGCTCGGGTGATCGCCTGACGAATCCACCAAGTCGCGTAAGTCGAAAACTTGAACCCGCGACGGTATTCGTATTTGTCAACCGCTCGCATCAAGCCTGTGTTGCCTTCCTGAATCAAATCCAGAAAGCTCAGGCCACGGTTGCGATACTTTTTGGCGATCGATACGACCAAACGAAGATTGCAGCTGGACAGCTGACGCTTGGCATTCTCGAACTCCTTGTAAAAGCGTTCGCAGTCTTCAACTCGTTTTTTCATGCTGGCTGGACTTTCCTGGCACTGCATCAACAAACGAGCCAGATCGGTTCGCAGTCGCTTGCGCGCCGCTTCGGTCAACTGATTCGTTTCGGCTGCTGCCAGCTGTTCTCGAATCACGTTCATGCGATCCGAAAGACCACGCATCTGTCGAATCATCGGACTGATCCGGCGTGAGCGAAGGCTGAGCTCTTCAATCAGCTGAACCAGTTTTCCTCGGCGACGTAAGAATCTGGTTCGAGCATCTGCCTTGATGTCGTCTGAGACACTTTTCGAGATCATCAACTGAAAGTCACGTGCGTTCTGTTTTTGCAGGTGATCCATCGTTTTGAAGTGGTGCGGCATCCGAGCCTGAATTTGCTCTTTGGTCAGGCGCTCTGTCAGCGACACTTTGATGGTGCGATCAAACGGTAGCTCGCCTGCGTAGACTCGTTTGAGCGTGTCCGACGTGGCTGCAAACGCGTAATGGCAACCCATTACCGCTCGGCGATAACGTTTACGGGCGATCTCGATACGTTTGGCCAACGCGACTTCTTCGTCACGGCTGAGCAACGGGATGACCGCCATCTGGCTCAGATACATCCGAATCGGATCATCTCCAGCTCGGGTCAACTTTTCCAAAGTCGGGCCGGGAAGATCTGTTTCGACTTCCGTTCCTCTCAGGTCTTCACCAGAAGGACCATCCGTCGCCGAGATCGGAGCTTCGTCCAGCAGATCGATGCCGGATCCTTCCAACGCCGCGATCAGACTTTCCATTTTTTCTGACTCGTTGGCCAGGTCCGGCAGGTAGGCCGAGACCTCATCGTAAGTCAGGTAACCCTGAGATTTACCTTTTTTGATCAGGTCATTCAATTCGGTTTCCACGATACTCATCGGTCGTCATTCCTCCTGCGAATTCCGTCTCGCAAATCTGACGTGTCGGGTCTGGCTCGGATTTATGTTGTCATTTCGTGAAAACATATCTCTTCGCCGTGACAAGGTTGCAGCCCATCCATGGGAGCAATTAAAGGCCCTGTCGTTGTCTTGCAAGCTTCAAAAGTTCTTCAAGTGTCGATGCTTCTTCGTCGTCATCGAGCTGGCGACCGTGAAGCCGGGAAATCTGTGAACGACTTCCCGAAGCGTCCGCCAAGTTATTAAACACTTGGATGATCGATTCCAACTGAGCCAATGGCTGAATGACAGCGGCATCTTTCATACAGGCCAATGCCGATTGCTTGTCGGTGGCGACACCGTGCAAATAATCGACCAGTGATTTGAGATTCGCATCTTCCAGTTCCAGCATCAGTGATTTGTAGCCGACATCTTTGCCGACATGAAAACACTCGTTCATGACTTCGTACAAGTCACGAAGTGGGCCCTCTGAAATCTGCTGCGGTGCGATGTTCTCGACCGCTTGGTCCAGCAGTTCGGGCTCGCAGATCAACAACTGTAGTAGCTCGGATTCTTTGATCGGCAGACTTTTGAAGTCGATCGCAGGTTGCCCATCACGGGAATCGTTCAGATTGACGGTCGGACGAACTTTCGACATCGTTCGTCGCAGTTCGTTCAGTCGATTCTTCACCTGGTTGCGGTCGATTTGAAATTGTCTGGCCATTCGCGTGATCAGCTGATCCAACCGCACGGACTTGGCGGCAGAAGTCGCAAATTGTCCGACAGGAATCTGAGCGAGCGTTTTCAGAATTGATTCGAGTGCCTTGTTGGCGGCGTGTGAGTCGTTGATTAAGTCGATGCCGCGAGTTTCCAAGTTGATTTTATGAGCGATCGCGTCGTCCGCTTGGTCGACCAATGCTTGGAACGCTTCGGCGCCCTTGGTTTGGATGAAGTCGAAGGGATCAGATCCGTCAGGCAACGAAAGAATGCGAAGATCGACATCCTGAGCAACAAACAAGTCGAGAATCTCATTGGTGCGGCGCTGTCCGGCTTCGTCTCCGTCCAGAACCAAAGTGATGCTGTCCGCGAAACGTCGCATGACGTTGATGTGACGTTCGTTAACGGCCGTGCCTTGGCACGCGATCACGTTGCGAAGCCCAGCCTGGTACGCAGCAACCACGTCGGTATAACCTTCGACGATTGTCAGTTTCCGATTCTCTTTTTTCGAGACATCGTCACGGACAAGGTTCAAGCCATACAGGTTGTCGCTTTTGGAATACAACCGAGTTTCTGTGCTGTTGTAGTATTTCCCCTTTGGCTGCTGATCGTCGGGGACCAGATTCGGCACGATGCGTCCGCCCAATGCGATCGGGCGATTCATGGTGTCGCTGATTGGAAACAGGACTCGGCCGCGAAAACGCTCGTACCATCCACCGCTGGAACTGGACGCCACCAGCCCGCAGGCTTCCAAGACTTCAGGCGAAAATTCGGTATGACGGGCTCGATCGATCAACCATGACCACGCCATGGGAGCGAAACCGATGTTGAATGCTTCGATGCTTTCGGCAGAAATGTTTCGATCCGCCAAGTAAGTTCGAACCGGTTCGGCTGTCGCTTCGTTCAGCAGACACTCATGGTATTGTTCGGCTGCCCAAGCCATAGCGCGAAAAAGAGCCTGTTTGTCTTGAGGGCTGCCTTTCTCAATCTTTTGGCCTGAGCGTTTGATCTCGATCCCGGCACGCTCGGCCAGAATCTGCATCGCTTCGAAGAACTCGACGGACTCGCGACGCATCACAAAGTCGAACACGTCTCCTCGAAAATTACAGACCCAGCAAACCCAGCTCTGACGAACCTGATTGACTTGAAGGGAAGGGCGGCTGTCATCATGCCACGGGCAATGAGCCACAAAGTTCGTGCCTTGCCGACGCAAAGGCAAGTAACCACCGACCACGTCGACGATATCACTCGCCTGTTTGATTCGATCTTTGACGTCGAAATCAGGGCCGGTGTACAAGACGAACTCTCACTGTGAATGGACGGGACCAATTCGAAAGGCAAGAGTCCACTGGCTGCAACGGAGGTTACAGACGTGGCGTCGGCGTGCTGTCAAACAATTCAGCAAGCCGAAGCTGACCGAGGTTCTCCTTTGCTGGCCGTCGCGTTCCTGTGCGAGCCATCCAGCAAACAACCTTGGGCCGTTTCGTGCCTTCCATGACACAGCACTCTAACCTAAAACACCGGCGATCAATGGGTCAAGCTCAGTTTCTGAACTTTTCTATTTCGGCGTTTCCCGCATGATATCACTTTCCGCCCACTGTCTGTAGCGTGGGAGAAATCAGCTTCCAAACGACGGATCATCCCCGCCATCGTCTTCGGCGGCTGCATCCATCTGCTCGGCCATGTCAAGCCGATCCTGAGCGCTGACCCCGCCAGCGGACTGGCTGTTGAGTATTTTTTCGACCCGAGCGAGTTTGCTTTCGAAGAACGGGAACCAAGGGGTGCGGTAGAGCCCAATGACCCGATCCATTTTGAAGATCGGCTTGTTCATTCGTGTCTTCAGCGATAACGATCCGACACCAGCGAGGAACAGCTCGAGGTAATCCAACGGTTCGTTCTCGGTCTTCAATCCGATCAGTTCGAACCGCTCGCCCTTGCCGCCCAGGCGGTTCACCGTCAAACCGGATTCATCAATGCGCACTCGCAAATGAGTGCGGCTGTAGATGAAGTTGCCCAACCAGATAACGAAAAATACGATCGCGATCACGAACCACGCTCCTGCATTGACTTGTGGATGCAGGCTGCCCAGCAATCTGCCGAGCAACGCAAACGGCGCAAAAATTCCGCTCAGTTCCAGCACGACGGGGATTCCGATGAAGGTACCCAGCAATCCGAACAGGAGAATGAACTTGCTTTTGGGAATGTTAAATCGAAACGCCACATACCAGACGACCATGATCGATAGCCCGATCCAAAACAGCATGTGCGGATTGAATAAAGCTGGCATCAGCGACATGATCCCCAAAACCGTACATAGTCCGGCCGGGTACCCTGCCAGAATTCCCGGCAGATGGTCGTACAGGTAAATCGGCTTGATTGCCGCCGATGACTGGCTGGTCGCAGTGGACATCGTGTTCCTTCGTCTGGTCCGTCGATTGTTACGTCGTATTTTATTCATGCCAATGGTTCGCTCGTGACGAGCGAATCTTGGCACCGTTTTTATGATCGTGTTGGTGGTGCTGGTGGTTAATCAATAAGGCGGGGTGGACTTCCATGAGTTTTGGCCCGGAAAACTGGATTTTCAAAAACCCTTTTTATTTGAATTCAAGCTTCAAATCCCACGAAATTTCACGCTCATTCAATCGATACTTTTCCAATGGCAACGCTTTGGGGCTCCAGCTGTTGTCACCTCCAATCCCCATTTGGCGGTAATCCAAGTTGATCGTGTAAGTGCCGTCTGATTTCAGATCGTAGGTATGCACGGCCGAGTCGATGTTCGCGATCGAGTATGGCCAAACCGAAAACTCAAACGTTGGCTGGCCTGTCGCAATGAGTGACGCATCACCCAGCTTGAACGTGGCAGATCGACAGTCCGAGCGGTTGCCATTTTCCTGGGGGCGAGCGTAGCTGTAGTACATGTCGGCAGCCTTACTTTTGTACGTGCCAAGGAACATTCCCCGCTTGCGGTCCCAGTAGCTTTCGTGAGGCCCGCGTCCATACCACGCGACATCGGTCAGCGAATCGCTCACAGAAAACTGCCAGCCCAGCCGAGGCATCAGTGGCGAAGCTTCGCCTCGCGTTACCGTTTGAGTAATCTTCAAGCTCCCGTCAAACGCATCCACTAGGTACCGGGCAGTCAGTTTTGCGTCGACGCCCGCGAGCTCGTAGGTTGCGACAAACTCGGGTGCCTTGGCCACAACGTTGATCAGTTTCGCGTTCGCGAATGCATCGCGCCAATGCTTCGGAGGTCGCTTGTCCAGTTTTCCTCCAATGCGATCATTGTCGGTCAGCGGGCGCCAGAAATTGGCAACCATTGGTGAACTCAAAATTTCGCGATCGTCTTTCTTGATCGAAATCAATGTCCCATCTTTTTTGGAGAACTGATACGAATTGCCGTTGGCGGCCATGGTGGCCAACCCATCCTGTCCTGCGGAACTGACACCTCCGCTTCCAAGCGCAACCTCTTCTTCTTCAATTCGCCACGGCAGGATGAATTCGTTGGCACCAACAACATGACCCACTTTCGCCCAAGACTGATCCTCTGAAAGAACGAATCGGGTTTGCAGGACGTACTCAACGCCCGGTTTCAAATCGGGCTTTTGCAAGCTGAGCGGCAGTTTCGCTGTCTGGCCCGCCGCCAGTTCGATCGGCGGAAAAATGCCCTTAGCAATCTCTTCACCGTTGGCCAACAAAATCCACTCACCCGCCAATTTGCTCAGATCGCTGAAGAAATGCCGGTTCTGAACCGCCAAGTCCAATGACTCCGCATTGGGCATCGTTACATTCACCGGCTGCACGGCGTGCTTGTGCTCGTACAATCCCGGCTTCGGCGTCCGATCCGAATTAATGACTCCGTTCAAACAAAAATTTGAAGAATTTGGTTTGTCCCCATAATCACCGCCATAGGCGATGAATGTTTTTCCGGAGCCATCTTTC
>CALFWL010000196.1 GCA_937928215.1 uncultured Pirellulaceae bacterium
CCAATCACCGTATTCACATCTTTATAATGAGCTTTGCCGTAGGTTAGTTCGCCACCCAGATGTCCGACCCAACCAATCGCCGCGGCGAGCACGATGGTGCCCAGTTTCCACAATACGCCGTCGTCGGGATCGCGAGCACGAGTACTCATGGCCATCAACGCCAGTATGAGAGCGGCAACGGAGCAACCCAATGCCCAAGTCCGGTGCAGGAAAACGTCCTGATTTGTATCCCACAGGTCGGCCAATACGGCGACTTCTCCCCGATGCTCCATTGGGCTGTAAAACCAACCGGTCACACAAGCTCCAATTGCCCCGAGTGCTCCGATCCACAAACAGTAATACGCACAATCGCTCATCACGAAATTGCCACGCAGGCTCAAGAACGCAAACAATCCGGACACCAACAGCAAACCAATCGGCAGGTGAGTGGCGGCCGGGTGGAGTGAGCCAGTCGCATTCTGAAGTAGCTGAGGCGTAATTTCGGCGGGTTGGATTTGCTTGGGAGGGTCCACTTCGCCAGCAGGGCCTTCCAGATTTGAGTCGCCGTCAATCGTGACTCCTTCTGGCCACTTGGCTCCTTCGTTGATCCAAGCTTTTACCAACGTGATCTGTTGTTGGCTGAGCGGATTCTCGGCGTCCGGCGGTGGCATCAGTTCGTCTTCGTCATCCGAAACCAGATGCATGAAGAAATCGCTCTCGTCCGCGTTGCCCGCGATGACGTAATCGAGCGTCGTTTCCCGATCGATGATGAAGCCGCCCTCCTGGTTTTCCTCGTCGTGACAGGAAAGACAGTGGGCGGCAAAAATTGGCTTGATCTCTGACTCAAAGTCGACCTTGGCAGCATCAGCAGATGCTCCAGCGATCACGAAGCAAGCCAGTGCAAAGAAAGGGATTCGCAGTCGCGAAACTCGGAAAATGAAAGGCATCGTCAACAGTCCAGAATTGTTGAAGTAACGGGTCAAGGCAAGCAAGTCAATTATTCGACAAGCCGATCCGATCAGTATAACCCACGCACCGCAGGATCGCACATCGTGAACGGTTCAAGGTTCAATTTACTGCGAAGGAGTCCGAACCAAGCACGCCAATCAGGGCGAACCGACGTCTCAACTGGTACAACCCACACCGTGTAACATCTTCAACCCCAGAAAACCCAATGCGGATCGTTGCGGAAAACTACCCAACGACCGGCAAAATCATGATCTTTCCGTCGCCAAGTCTTCCCGTCCTAGCAACCGCAATGACTCGGTCGGTCACCAACTGAGCGTTCTCATCGTCAACCCAGGTTGAGATTTCAACCTTGGGTACAAACGCCAGCGAGTACTCGTTTTCTCCGTAGCGTTCGAGATAATCTTTCTGGCGGCCGTAACCTTTGACCTCGCGGATGCTGATTTCTTCGACCGGTAGGTCAGCCAGAGCCTGAATCAACTTGTCGGCCAAGTACGGTTTGACGATCGCAATGATTTGTTTCATGCTTCGATCGCATCCAAAGTTGCCGGGTCGCCGGTCAGAGGGGCGATGTCATCGGCAGGCAGGAATTTCCACAAGCCAAACATCATGGCTGCGATCACGAAGTAAGCTGTTGCGAAATCGCGGACCGCAGCAATTTTTTTGGCATCAAAAATTTCTTGGTTCCACAGCGCTGTCGGGCTGAACATCCGGTCACCCGGCAACGGCGAATGCATGATCCCAAACAACGTGAACAGCCCGCCCAGCAAAAAATAGATACCGGCAGCCGCATACTTTCGATCTACCATGCTGGCTGTTGCGGATGCCCAGATGACGCTGGTGAAAATGAAACCGCCAGCCAATACGTTGGCGTACAACCAACTTTTAGCCAAGCCCGGGTCTTCGAAGTGAAAACCCATTGCGACGACGTAGGGAGTGATGCTGATCACGACCAGTTTGGCGATTGCAGGCAAGCACGCGACAGCCACCGCCGCATAGTGCCTCACAGGAGTCACATGAAAACTCTGGGCCGTGATCTCGATCCCGATGAAGATCAAGATTGGAAAGATTGCCGCTTGAGGAATCCAGGCAAACATCAGGGAGAAGAAGCCGAGCACTCCAGCGGCTCCGACAAAGATAGCCGTTGACAGAGTGTACGCGGCTCGTCCGCCCATCGCCTTGTACGCGGGATGGCCAATGTAGGGCGTCGTCTGGATCACTCCACCGCAGCACGCCGCCAGCAGCGTTGCAAAGGCTTCGATCCCAATCACCGTCGGCGTATGGAAATCGTCTCCCACCGATGCCGCACTTTCCGCGCAGTCAATTCCTCCGATCACCGTTGCGACCGCGAATGGAATCACGAATCCCATGTACGGAAGTGTTTCGCCAAACTTGGAAAGCCATTCGAACTTGAATGCTTCCAGCCACGGAGTCGGAAACCAGACGGGTTCGATCGCGTGAACTCTTTCCACCAGTTCCATGCCGGTCGCTTCACCGATACCGTACAGCAGGTAATAAATTCCGCTTCCAACAACGACGGCAGCCAGCGCCCCCGGAATTCCGTACGGTAATCGATGGCGGCCAATCAAAGTCACCAACACCAACGCCAGCGAAGCAAATCCAACGACGGGAGCCGTCTTGGCGATCTCGGTCAGAGGACCGAACGCGATCAGCACCAACGCAATCGCGGCCAGCGAGCCCAACAGGCCCGCTCGAGGAACCAAGCGATGAACCCATCCGGAAACGAAGCTCAAACCTGCTTTAATAAAACCCGTGATCAGAATCGCGCACATGCCAATGTGCCATGTGTGCATTGCCGCGGCCTCTGATTCCATGCCGCTATCGAGCGCGGCAAGGTAGGCTGGCCCAAGCACGAATAGAGCCATCCCAAAGGTGCTGGGCGTATCGAGCCCTAAGGGCATCGCGGTCACGTCCGCCTTGCCAGTCTTTTTCGCGTAATGAAACGCAAGCAAAAAGAACAACAGGTCGCCAACGAACACTCCGATGGCGGTGCCGGGCACCATGTAAGCCAATGCAAAATTTACAGGGAACTGAAATGCTCCCGCTAGCAAACTGACCAGTAGCACCAGGCCAGCAATATTGTCCAGCATCAAGCCAAAGAACGCGTTTACGTCGCCAGGCGTGGCCCATCTGTATCGGTTATTACTCAAAATGGGCCTTTGCGAATTGTATGGCACAGAGATTGCTTTGACGGGTTGTTTGAACGGATGTTCAAAGTGAGCCCCGGAGCCGTTCTGACAGAATTCGAGTGTAAATCTTCGAAAAAACGCTGTCAAACGAGAAAGTGAGGTCATGTGGACCTCATGAGTCACGCTGCCCATCGATACGAGTTGTGCGGCGGGGCATCGGCTTCGCAAGTAACGCAAAAGTAATGCAAGGCACGGAACTCGCGACCAACGCAAGGTACGGACCTCGCACCAAGGAATCGGAAACCATTCACAAGGAGGCGTATCAAAAGAGGCCGGTGGGAAGGAATTTTAGTTTCCTTACGAACCGGCGTCGTTAAGATGCGTACAAGATCATGCAAGCCACATCTTTCGATTTGCATTTCAATGATTGCCACGTTAACCGTCAACTGAAAGCTAAGTCCGACCCCGTGACAGACGAACAGCTTCTTCTGAAATATCGCCAGACCGGCGATCGCGAACTGTACGCGCAGTTGGTCTACCGGTACGAACGAGAGTTGTTCCGATACTTGCGCCGCTACCTTGGCAACGCAGAAATGGCGGAAGACGTTTTTCAAGCGGCTTTTTTGGCGGTCCATTTGAAGTGCGAATCATTCGATGAAGGTCGGCGGTTCCGACCTTGGCTTTACACGATTGCGACCAACGCCGCGATTGACGCCAAGCGCCGCAACAAGCGACATATTGCCGTCAGTCTGGATACACCTCGGGAACAGGATCACGAGGCCGTCGGTCGTTTGGTAAATTTGCTTGAAAGCGCCGACGAGAATCCCGTCGACGCAGCCGAGCAAGCCGAACGCAGCCGGTTGGTTCGTGAAACCCTCGATCAGCTGCCTGAATCGATGACAACGTTGATTCACTTGGTTTACTATCAAGGGATGAAGTACCGCGAAGCCGCCGAAATACTGGACATTCCGGTGGGCACGGTAAAGAGCCGTTTGCATTCAGCGATTTCGTCTTTGACGGAGGCATGGAACACCAGTCAAGTCGAATGAGCGGGCAGTCATCCGGGAGATTTTTACGAACAACCGAATGCTTTGTCACATCGAAGTGTTCTGGTTTGCCGACTAAATAGGTTATCGCCGCCCGAAGGATTACGTTTTCGATGGATTACGCTCTATACCAAGCCTAGATTTTTATTAGTCACAAAGCACGAGACCAAAACGTGAATAAACCCTCGCAAGAAGATTTGCTAGGTTACGTGTTGGGAGCAATGGACGCTCAAGAACAACGTAACATCCAACAAGTGCTCGATCGAAATCCGCAGTCGGAAGACGAACTGCTGGAAATTAAGAACTCTCTTTTGCCGCTGGACTATCTGGATGGAGGTGGAACTCGCCCCGGTTTGGCTCGGCGGACGGTCGAACGAATTGCCGCCTTGCAACGAGATAGCGAGATTCCGTCGGTTCCATCCGAATCACCTTTCGCATTGATAGCATCGGAATCCACTCACGTTCCGAACAAAGAGGAAGTAAACGAAGATCAGCTTGTCATGCTCCCGAGCGACCGCTCGTTAGGAGCAGGCAGTTGTGCGTCCGCATGGTCGTTGCCCAACATGTTGGTGGCCGCTGCGGCGTTGGCAGTTTTTGCCGGTCTGATGTTTCCAGCATTGTCTTACTCTCGGTATCAGGCTCGCTTGGTGTCCTGCGAGAATAATCTCCAGCAGATAGGTCGAGCGTTTTTGAAATTCAGCGATATGAATTGCGGGGTCTTCATTCCGATCCCGTCGGAAGGAAAACTGGCGGCCAGCGGTTGCTTTGGCCCAATCCTGAAGCAAAGCGGACTTCTGGAAGACGACTCTTTACTGGCTTGTGCTGGAGTTGCCGATGACACCCCAGTGCACATTCCCACCGTCGAACAACTGGAAGCCGCTGACGGCCACGAATTGACGCGTTTGCAGAAATTGATGGGAGGGCATTTCGGTTATTCAATGGGTTATCAGGAAAACGGAGCCTACCGAGTACCTCAGAATTCTGGTCGCACCAACGTGGTGCTGCTGGCCGATGCTCCTTCGAACACGCTGCCGGGAAGACGCAGTTCCAATCATGGCAGCCGCGGACAAAATTGCCTGTTCGAAGATGGCCGCGTTCAATTCGTGTCGGGGCACTCGGTGGGACGCGACGCGATTTACGAAAACGATTACGGAATCGTCGCCCCCGGCTCTCATTCTGGCGACAGCGTGATTGCCCCGAGTCATCTTTCGCCACTCGGTGCAGGTGCCGCTAAGATCGAGTTTCTGTCTATTCCTCGATAAGCGTAAATGTCATCGCGGACGATCGCTTGACGATAAACCAAAGACGGTCACGTTGCGCGATGAGTATAGTCCGGCGCGCCGTCAAGAAAGCAGCTTTGACATCGCGATCAGATCGTCAGCCGTATCAACGAGCTTCCGTTTCCGATCCATCGCCAATTTTCGCAGCGCCTTGTGAGCCTCTTCTTCGCTCAAACCTTTCTGCTGCATCAGAATGCATTTCGCGCGGTCGATGCGTTTTTGTTGACTCAGTTGCTCGCGTGCGTTTGCCAGTTGATCACGCAGTGCCTTGAATGAGGCAAATGTCGCCATGGCAACTTCGATCGCTGGTTTGACTCGTTCCGGACTGACGCCTCCCACCGAATACGCGCAAACTCCGGATGCAACTGCGGCCTGAATTGATTGCGCCTTTGGATCTTGAGCGATGATCAGCACGGGAGTCGGCGCGTGGTCGCGGATCATTGTCAGTTGCTCAAGCGTGTCTCGAGTCGGTGATTCGACTTCAATCAGCACCGCGTCCGGTCGAGTCTCGCGTACGATATCCAGCAGCGAAATCGAGTTCTGAACTGAGTGAACGCGATCAAAGCCAGCCTCGTGTAACGCGGCGGTCAACAGCTTCAAACGCTGCTGCGACTCGTCAACCACCAGAATCTTGATCTGGGATCGCTGGCCCTCGGGCGTCGATGAAGCGGCTTCGTCTGGCACTGGCATCCTCGTCGGTCGTGATTGATGGCTTTTCGCGTGGCAGCTACTTGGTTGGTTTTGGGCGGGAGAAACATCACCGGATGCAAGCTGCGTACCGCGGCCTCTTAATGCCCTCCACCAACTTCTACCCGCTGCTGACTTTCTGTCTTTACGGTTCGTAAGCGGACCTTCGGTGTCGAAATGGGCAACGATCGTCCTCTTGGCGTAAGGGAATACGAATGTAATTTCTTCGCATCGTTATCAATTTGCTTGACGCAACCGAGTCACGACGATCGATCATGCTCATTTCTTCTGCATCGAGTGACCTGTTTTCGCGCAGATTTCAGGAACGGCTAGGCAATCGATGAACAAGAATTGCTGGCGGATGATCGGCACTCGGTGCATGTAAATCACGATTTCGCTCTTGAAAAATCGACATCAACCGTAGTCCGGAACAAAATTACCTCGCGGCGAAAACGGACGCAGCGAACATGTGGCACGCTGATTGCTTCTGTCTTTCGAAGACTCGTGATCGAGAAGTCTGACTTTGGTCGATCGCATTCTTTCAACACATCCATGCAATGAAGCATGAGATTCTATCGCGTACCCGTTATTCATATGCTGCGTCGTAACGTTCTTCCGCAGTGAAATTAAGTTGCCGGGCAGAGTTGATTCCCCGAGATTGTCGTGCATTTTTTGCGTCCGGTCGATCGTGAGGAACCACCGCTGACCGGCATTCGCCCAACGAAACTTTTGTTCAGAAAGCAATATCATGAGCCTTCACAGTCCTTACGACGCCGACAAATCACTCGCCCATCAGGGGTGCGGCTGTGGTTCGCATCACAAGCCATCGTGTTCGCTTCATGAACCGAAGACCGAGTCATTAACGCGCTCGGCCAGCGAGGCTCTCGAAACGGTCGAGCCCACCGACATCGAATCGATGACCGATCGAATTGTTGAAACTTCAATCGTGAAAGCCATCTTTGGCGGGAATGAGGTGGCTCGGCGCCGCTTTCTGAAAACGGTGGGAGCCGCCGCAGCGATCGAAATGATCCGCGACTTCTTCCCTGTCGACACTGCGAAAGCGATGGCTCAGGAGGCTGCCAAGAACATCGAAAAACCCGATCTGTCGATCGGCTTCATTCCGATCACCTGCGCAACGCCCATCATCATGGGCGAACCAATGGGCTTCTACAAAAAGAACGGTCTGAACGCCAAAGTGCGTCGAGCGTCCGGCTGGGCGATGGTCCGCGACTGGGCGATTACCAAGGAAGTGGATGCGGCTCACATGCTTTCGCCGATGCCGTTGTCGATCAGTCTCGGAGCCGGATCGCCTAAAGTCCCTTTCTTGATGCCAGCCATCGAAAACATCAATGGACAGGCCATTACTTTGGCAAACAAACACAAGGGAGTCAAAGAAGCGAAGGACATGAAAGGCTTTCGTTTCTGCGTCCCATTTGAATACTCCATGCACAACTATCTGCTACGGTATTACTTGGCCGAAGGCGGAGTCCATCCAGACAAAGACGTGGAAATCCGCGTCGTCCCGCCACCAGAGATGGTCGCGAACCTGAAGGCGGGCAACGTTGATGGTTACCTCGCTCCCGATCCGTTCAATCAGCGGGCCGTTTATGAAAAATGTGGCTTCTTGTTCATGTTGTCGAAGGATATCTGGGAAGGTCACCCCTGTTGTGCTTTTGCTGCGTCAGCCGAGTTCGCGGCGACTTATCCCAACACTTTCTTGGCGTTGTTCAAAACGATCGTTGAAGCAACGCACTACGCTTCTGACGCAGCCAATCGAGATGAAATCGCGAAAGCGATCGCTCCCAAGAACTATCTGAATCAACCGGAGATCGTGCTCAAGCAGGTTCTTACAGGGAAATATGCAGATGGACTTGGCGGGATCAAGAACGATCCGAAACGGATTGACTTCGATCCGTACCCTTGGCATTCGATGGCTGTTTGGATTCTGACGCAAATGAAACGCTGGAAGCACGTCGAAGGAGACTTCGACTACAAGAAGGTTGCGGAAGAGGTTTACCTGGCTGGCCAGTGTGCCGAGTTGACCAAGGAACTGGGATTCGAAGCCAACACAACGACTTACAAGAAGCACGTCATCATGGGCAAGGAATTCGACGCCGACAAAGCGGACGAATACCTGAATGGCTTCCCGATTCACAACATGTAAGCACTTGCCCAACAATAACTGCCAGATTTGATTTCGTTTCGCTCGCGTAAAATCGGCGCTGAATCATGTTCGTCCGGCAACTTATTGATTCACGAGTGCTAAATCACCGCGTTCCATTCTGCTGCAACCTGAAACGTACTTCCAAGATTTACGCGTACGGTCGCAGCAACATTTTACGCACAAGGCTTATCGGCGTGCGGGGCTGAATCCGCGCGTCAACCACCATTCAATCATTTGAGCTAATTCGCAATGAAGTCGGTTTATTACAAATACAAACTGGGCCCCAAGCTGATGTCGCTTGGCTTGCTGTTGCTGCTGCTGTTCGTTTGGCATGTCTCGACGACGGTAGGTGCCTTTGACTCAAAAGGTAAAACTGCCGACCAAATCATGCTGATGGAGATGAATGGAGAGATCATTCCGGATCCAGCGAACGAGGGCGAGTACATCAACAATCCGGAAAAATCGGCGACTTTCCCAGGCCCCGTGAAAGTTTGGGAGAAGATTTACGACGAGTTCTCGAATCCGTTCCATCGCAAAGGCACCAACGATCACGGGATCGGCTGGCTGATTCTGTACACGCTGGCGGTGTTTGCAATCGGTTACGTCGCCGCGTCACTGGTCGGGGTCATGCTGGGTGTCTTCATTGGATTGTCGCGGACTCTGTTCGAAGTGCTCAATCCGTTCCTGCAAGTGTTGAAGCCAATTTCGCCGGTTGCTTGGATGCCGCTGCTGTTGTACACGGTTCAGGATGGCAAATCGGTTGCAGTCTTGGTTGTTTTTCTGGCTTCCTTGTGGCCAACGGTTGCCAACACCGCGTTCGGTGTCAGCAACATTCGTCAAGACTATTTAAGAGTCTCCAGACTACTTCAGTTCGGCTGGTTTCGGCGATTTTTCACCGTCATTTTACCTGGTGCCGCTCCGGCGATCGTGTCCGGCTTGAGGATTTCATTCGTCAGTGCTTTGGTTGCCATCGTGCCTGCGGAGATGCTGCTGGGTGAACTTGGTGTTGGGTATAACATTTGGATGGAGTGGAATAATCTCGACATCGCAGGTGTCATTTTTGCGGTGCTTGTGTTCGGTGCAATGGGATTCATTCTCGACTCACTGCTTGATCGGTTTGCTAAAGGAGTCAGTTTTGTCGAATAATCACGACGCTACAGAATCAATTGACGACACGAATTGTCGCAAACTTGCGATGAAGGTCGACCACGTCAGCAAGAATTTTCCCGTCTTGACGGGTAATGGGGCGGATACCGGTGACAGTTTCTGCGTCTTCCAGAACGTAAAGTTTGACGTCTACGAAGGCGAATACATCAGCATGGTCGGTCATTCAGGCTGTGGAAAAAGCACTCTGTTGAACATTATGGCGGGCTTCGATCAGCCTTCCTCGGGTGGCATCGTGGTCGACGGAAAAGAGGTGACTGAGCCCGGTCTGGATCGGATGGTGGTCTTTCAGAGTTTTGCGTTGATGCCGTGGTTGACCTGTTTTGACAACGTTCGCGTTGCTGTCCGATCCGCCAACCCGGAGTGGACCAAACAACAGATTAACGAGCATACGCAAAAGTATATCGACACAATGGGGCTGACAGGATCCGAGAAGAAACGCCCGGCTCTTCTTTCAGGCGGTATGCGACAACGTGTCGGGATCGCCAGAGCATTCTGTGTGAACCCAAAAGTTTTGTTGCTCGACGAGCCATTCGCTCAAATCGACGCGCTCACTCGAGGTGTCATCCAGGACGAACTGATGTCGATGTGGCAAAAAACTAATGCGACCGTCTTCATGGTGACTCACGATGTAGACGAAGCAATTCTGCTGTCCGACCGCATTGCATTGATGTCCAACGGCCCGGAAGCCGAGCTGGCCGAGATCATTGATGTGGACATTCCCCGACCGCGAACACGTCAGCAAATGATCGAGTCTCCTGAATACACGCGAGTCCGAAACCATATTCTGAAGTTCCTGATCAGTCACCAGAAGCAGTCGCCGATTTCAACCGAACGGTCAACTCCTTCCGCTGGCGAGCCTGCGAATTCTTCGGTCGATGAAGCGCCCCAAGAAGTAAGCGTTTGACATAACGATTCCGTCTGAACTTTCGTCGACAGCATGATCGTGACGCCATCAGGCTGTCGAACATTTCATCCCTTGATCAAAAAAGGAAAGCACAATGTCTACCGTCACTGAAATTCCCACGACCACGCGTGCGGACGTTACCGCAAAAATTTGCGCCACGAAAATTGCCAACGATTGGACTTGGGAAGAACTGGCGCCTCTTACGGGTCAGAGTCCTGTCTGGACTGCCGCCGCACTGACCGGCCAATGCCAGTTGTCGCATGAGCAAGCCGCTGCGGTGGGCGATAAGTTCGGTTTGGACGACTACGAAGTCAAATTGCTGAAGCAGTGCCCTTTCCGCGGCTGCATGGACATGTCCGTCCCTACCGATCCATTCGTCTATCGGTTCTACGAGATCATGCACACCTACGGAATTGCCATGAAGGATGTTGCACAAGAAGAGTTTGGCGATGGCATCATGAGCGCGATTGATTTTTCCATCGATGTCGATCGCGAGCCTGATCCGAAAGGCGACCGAGTCAAAATCACTTTCAGCGGCAAGTTTCTGCCGTACAAGCAATTCTGATCCGAGGTTGAGAAAAAGAAGCGGCACATGGCCATCGAAAGAACGTTCCGTTTCTTTCGTTGGCTGTGCTTCGTCGACGGTTCGTACCGGCCCGAGATCCGCCACAAACGAAACGGTACCAAACCAAACGGTACCCCGCACACTTGCTTGGTTTCTCTATTTGCATGAGGCAGCAACTGCCAGATTCCGTGCGGCGTCAGCTTAGCACCCGTGAATCAATAAGTTGCTGGATGATTGTGATTCAGCGCTGATGTTACGCGAGCGAAATAGAAATCAGTTCTGGCAGTTATTGTTGGGCGAGTGCTTATTGTTTCGAACGTTCGATTAGCCACTGCTGATAGTCGTCGGCTTCCAGCGGTGGGCTGATTAGGTAACCCTGAGCCATCTCGCACCCCATGGCTTTCAGAAATTCGCGTTGTGGCTCGGTCTCGACGCCTTCGGCGATCACTTCCAGATTCAGGCCATCTGCCAGCGAAATCACGGTTTTAGCTACCGCAACGGCGTCTTTTTCATCGGGCAAGCCGTCAACAAACAGATTGTCTAGCTTCAGGCATTGGACCGGGAAATTCTTAATGTATGCCAGCGAGGAATACCCCGTGCCAAAGTCATCGATCGCGATACGGATGCCGTACTCGCGAACTCGATTCATCAACGAGATCGCTCGATCAATGTCGCTCATGATCGCGTTTTCGGTAATCTCCAATTCCAGCCATTCGGGTTGCAGTTCGTGTAGCTCGATGGCCTGAATGAAACGTTCCAGCAGTTGCGGTTCACGCAATTGCCGCTGAGTCAGATTCACCGCGACCGGACCGAGCAGCAATCCGATGTCGTTCCAACGTTTGGCTTGTTGGCAGACGCTGTCGAACATCTGATCACCCAACCGATTGATCAATCCGGACTCTTCAGCCAGCGGGATGAATTGATCAGGCGAAACGTTCGTGCCGTCAGGTCTGCGCCAACGCAACAACGCCTCACACCCAACGACTTGGTTGGTGGCCAACTCCAGTTTGGGTTGATAGACGACGTGAAGTTCATTGCGGTCAATCGCTTTTCTAAGATCGGACAACATCGACTGCCGGTGCTCGATCACTTCGACTAGGTCAGGCGAAAAGAGACGAACCTTATTTTTGCCTTCGTCTTTGGCGCGGTACATCGCCACGTCTGCCTGTCGCATCAGTGATTCCACATCGGTTCCGTCGTCAGGGTACAGCGTGGTGCCAACACTGACGCCAACATTGACTTCGTGTTCGCCCAATTGAAAAGGTTCGCACAACGCATTGACCACCAGCGCCGAATATTCTTGGGAACGCGATTTGGTACCTGGGACTTCGGGCAGCAATAAAGCGAATTCATCCCCGCCAAACCGAGCCATGAAACACTCGTCACCTAACTGCTTCTGAATTCGTCGGCTGACTTCGATCAGTAATTGATCGCCCGCATCGTGTCCCAACGAGTCATTGACAATCTTGAAGTCATCCAAGTCCAAAAACGACACGCCAAAACGCAGAGTTTTAGAAGTATCGGATTCGATCAGTTCCGTGATCCGTTGACGGTAGTAGCGACGATTGGGAAGACTGGTCAGATTGTCGTGCAACGCTTGACGGTGAAGTTCGCTGCGAGTCGATTCGATCTGAGTAATGTCAGAGAACATCGCGATCATATTCGTGATCTCACCCGCCCGGTTTCGCGACGGACTGAGCGATAACCAACAGGATACCGGATCATTCTCGGCTTTCAAAAGCTTCACGTGACCGAACCATGGCGTTCCGGCCTTTACCATCCGGACAACGTTTTCGAAATTTTCGGCCTCCCAGTCGACGAATTCTTTTAGGCTGCGCCCCATCAAGTGTTTTCGAATCACTCCGACGGTGCCAATGAACTCCGGGTTCGCTTCGTGCAACGTTCCATCGTTGCCAAGGATTGCAACGCTCTCGTGAGCATTCTCAAAGACGCTGGCCAGTAGCCGCAGTCGCCGCTGGGTCGCCAGTTCAACGGTCACGTCTCGCGCCGCCGTTACGATGAATGCGGCTCCGGTAACGGGATCGTGGAACCTAGACCGATACGTCGACAGGGTCGTTACCGATCCGTTAGACCGACGCAACCACTCGACATTGACGGACGCATCTCCCGTTTCGAGAATCTGTTCGTCCAGTTGCTTGGAGTACGTTGCCTCAGTCCCCACCAGTTCGCAAAAGGTTCGTCCGTGAATCCGATCAAATGGCATGTCAAGCAGGTCGCAGAACGCATCGTTGGCCAGTACGAACCGAAAATCAGCTGACTTTACCGACAGAGGCTGCTGCACGCTGTTGATTGTGTGGTGCAGGAAATCATGACTGCGAACCAGTTCTTTCTGAAACTTTCGCAGCCGAGAAATGTCATGTCCGGTTACCAGCACGGCCGTTTCGTCCGCGTTCTTGAGAGTTCGAAACCGTAGTTCGATCCACATCTCGCCCGCCGGCGTTTCTCGACAGAGTTCACAGACGATGCTGCCTTCACTGGTAAGCTGCTGCAACAACGATTCCGACCAGTCCGAATTGTCGATACTGAAGATTTCCGTCAACAGCTTGTAAAAATTTTGTTGCTTCAACTCTTCAGCCGAGCGATCAAGCAACCGCGTGGCAACGTCATTGGCAGACACGCATTGGTGATGATTCAGCAATAGAATCGCATCGTGCGATTGTTCAAAAATGGCCTCCGCCAAGTGACGTTTGGTCTCGCCGACCAAGCTGGATGAGTCGTCCGTTATCAGATCCTGCGGAGCATCGTTTTGAAAACCTTCGGTCGATTTCGCTTCTAACCGCTGCCGCAAACGTTCGTTCTCGGCCCGCAGGAGTGCGTTTTCTTCGAGCACCGATTGCAGGTGTGTTGCATCGGTCGTCGCGGTCTCATCGCGCGATCTGAGCACCATGTTGTCGATTGAAGCAAGCTCTCTGGCGGCATCAATCGCTGGATTTCGAAGGCTCACGTCAGCCGCGCTAAGCCCGACCACGTCGGTCGACGAGGGTGTTGCTGGAGATTCAGGAGAAGATGGCGATGGAGTCATCAAAGAGTCAGGTCGCAGGGGATCATTAGAAGTGCCGTCTCTCTGGTAAACCTAGGTCACTTTGATCGGTGATGCAGACTTCGACAGCGGGATCGGGTTCGACTTATGTCGACGTGATCCTTTCAGTCCAGTCGCGACGGTTATGACGGATTGAGCTGATAAATGAGTTACATCTCACCCTGCCCTCGTTG
>CALFWL010000197.1 GCA_937928215.1 uncultured Pirellulaceae bacterium
CGTAGCTCGGACAAACGACGCTTCATCGAGATTCCCCGGCTGCGACCGGTTAACTCTTTGATGCGACGCTTGAAGGCGGTGAGTTTCTTCGGAGCGACTTTAATCGTCACGCGACGTCCCACAAATTTGAAGCCGAGATACCAGTGAGCACTTTGCTGGCGTCCCAGGTTGTTTGGTCTCGCATCATCATCCATGCGATCACGCCGATCTTACGAACCAGTGCGATGCCGGCCTTCTTTCGCCGCGTCTTGCTTCCGCCCGCGATGCGATCAAACGTCTTCTTGCTCCACGCGTTGTACCGCAGGCTGCTCCAAGCACATTGCAGCAACATGCTACGCAGCAGTTTGCTGCCGCGTTTGCTGATCCTGCCGTTACGGTCGATCTTGCCCGATTGATGCTGCCTAGGTGTCAGCCCGAGGTAGCTGGAAAGATGCCGGGCGTTTTTGAATCGGTGCGGGTTGTCGATGGCCGCGACAAGGGCCTCGGCGGTTTTGCGCCCGACGCCGGGGATCGCCAGCAGGCGAACGATGTCGGGATGCTCGGCGGCGAAGGCGTCGAGTCTGGTTTCCAGCGATTCGAGTTTCGTGGTGAGGTCATCGAGTCGTGAAAGTTGCATGTCGAGCTGGCCTCGCCAGAGCTCATCAGTGCCGCAGTCGTCGATCGGCTTGCGGAACGAGTCGATGTGCGTGCGGCCGGTGTTCCAAGCTCGCTCTCCGGTGTCGATTTCGATCCCATGGTTGGCAAAAATGCTGCGAATGGAGTTCTTCAGTCGGTTGATGTCGTGGTCGACGCTTTTGCGAAACTTGATGAACGCACGTTGCTCGCGGACAAGTGGCTTGGGCACATGAACGGGCACCAGTCGCTTCAGCAGAGACATTTCGGCAAGTTTCAATGCGTCGTCACGATCGGTTTTTCGCTTGGTGGCCTTCCAAGACCAGGCTTCCTCGTTGGTGCTGCAGACGAGCGTTTTGACACCTTTGGCTTGGCAGATGTCGTTGATCCAGCCCGAGGGCCCGCAGGCTTCCATCACGACGAGGTCGATGTCGGGCCGGGATTTCAGCAAGAGTTCGATATGGGAACCTTTGGTGGCGATGGTCTCGAACTGGTGGTTCTGAGTGGCCGGATCAAAGAAGCAGCAGACGCTGTTAAGCTTGCCAAGGTCGATTGCACATGTAATCATGAATGGCTGCGTGGTTTGGGGTGTCAACGTGTTTCGAAGCGTTGATTGTGACCGATCCAAAGATCGGGATCACCGCATGGTCAGCAAGAAAATCCAGCCGACCCGCCTCAAACCACGGAATTCATGAATTCTTTAACGGGCTTCTGGTTCGACGGTTAACCATCTCAGCTCAATGTTGTCATATACTCGAACACGGTTACTGGCTGCACTCGCTATCGTGGTCGTAATCCCAATCGGCCTTTTTGCTCGTTCACAACGAGATGGTGCTGATCCATCGGTTTTGCTTGGTTTTCTAGCAACCTACTTGGGTGATACTCTTTGGCCTTTCATGTTCTTTTTCATTGGGCGGTTCTGTTTTCCGAATGCATTCGGGCGAACACTGTTCTTCGCAACGCTCGTAATAACTCTTAGTTTGGAATTTGGGCAACTTTGGAATCCCCCTGCTCTCTATTGGCTGCGCCAACAACCATTCATCGGCTTTGTCTTGGGGAATCACTTCGTCTGGAGTGATGTCATTTGCTGTTGGGCAGGTGCACTTTTCGCTTTACTGTCTGATCGATTTATTTTGGCACAAGCGCCGAGAAGCGGCAGCGCGCGATAACAATAGGTTCCTGAAAGAGTTTCGCGAGATATTAGATTTCCTATCTGCTTTGGGCGTGGACATTTGCTTGAAAACATGAAAACGACTCGACAAATCCGGCAAATTCGACAGATGTAGACAAACAAGTCCATTAAATCATGCGATGGCGATCAGGATGGACTTGATTCGCGCAAACCGAGCATCGACCATGATGCCACAGCTCGAAACACCATCGGAAACGCAGGCGCTGGGCAATCGCAAATTGATGAAAACGCTGGCTGGACGATACCGATCCGCAAGCCGCGCGGGTTTCAATGTTGATTCGTTCGCTGTGGCCGAGTGAACCTTGGCGACATGCCTTCTCACAAGAAATATTTGCGGAATGCATCGATTTTGAAAACAATCTACGAACAGAAACCAATTGAGAGGTGACGCCATTAAACGCTTCATAACAGCAACCGTTTTTTTGTTTTTCGCGGTCCAATTACAAGCAGCGTTCGCACAGTCTGCTGTTTACGATATCGATATTTCAGGAATCGGTGATGAAAATGGCATAATGCTCCGAGTGTTCGGTTTACTAGATGTCAATCTAGAGACAGATCAGGTGAATGATAGCGAAATCCAATTCCAAGTCGGCGATGATGATCCATTCGCCTTGGATTTCACTTTCAACACGGACGCGGGAGCGGGATTTGTTGACTTCGTTGATCGCGACGGCGATCTATTCGTCATCACCGAATTAAATACCGCCGATCGCTTTGGGCCTCAATGGGAAACCTTTGACAGCCAGACCAGGTTTGAAATATTCACCGATTTGGGAGAAGCTGGAATTTTATTAGATACATTTCTATCTGGGGGCGAGCGACTTGCGATAGACGCACCTGGACCGGATGGGTTTAGGCTAGGGCAGTTGGCGGTTCCCGAACCCTCTTCCGTTGCTTTTCTAGTGACTGGATTCATTTCAATTTGTGCGAGACGGCGGAGAGCTGTCTAGGACAAAACGGACTGAACGCCTTGGGCACTCGTCACAAAACGGCATGACAAATCGAATCGAGACGAGGGCTCGGCTTGCTCTGGGCTCCTCTCTCACCACCAAACAAACGGATCCGCTCGCCGATTGGATGCACGCTGACCACAGTTATCCAACCGGGTGGTGAAAGGGAGAATTGAACAGTGAGGCTACCCGGACTGGCGAGCGAGCTTGTCACTACCAACCGGCCTTCAAGCCGATCGAATGCTGTCAGGCCGGTGACGATTGCCGGACGGACCTACCTTGCGTGGACGACAGCGTTTTTCCTCACGGTTGGCCTCGTCTTTGCCTGTGGTGCTTGGAGTTCCATCACTCAAAACGGCATCTCGGTTGATGGGGTGGGGCACTCAGTTGTGGCATTGGGGTTTCTTTCAATTGCTGTACTGGCGGTGTTACACCTTGTTGCGAACTGTCTTTGGCGGCACCGGCTGTGTCGAGCATCATCTTCTGAGATACGCGCACTCCTCCTTGCGGCGCAGCCAGATTTGCAGAACACTCCAAAAGCACGTACATTAATCTCGTTGCGTATCGGAACGCTGTTATTCGGAGTTGGATGGATTGGCTGGGTTTTCAAAAACTTCTTAGCCCTCGATTGACGAACGTGCTTTTGACAGAAGCTCGGAATCTCTCGGATAGCAAAGGGTTGCATAAAAAACTACGGACCGCGCGAGTTTCAGTGGTTAGTCGTTCGCCGCGGCCCCTTGAACGCAGCCGTTATTTCGCTCGAATGAAACTTGCATGTGCATTTTTTCCCAATCAGTGATCTCCGTGAACAACACGCAGATATTCGCGAGACCTAGTGGCAACGGTACGCAATTCTTAGCGTATCAAATGAGCTACCAGTCCCGGGAACAAAACGCGATGATCCTTCCGCTGCCGGTCAAGCAACCGGCCAACGATAAGACGCTCAATTTCATTGACCTGAAAGATTACGACGCTTTCTTCGACGAACTGGCAGATGGATTCCCATTCCACTCACCACCCAGCATTGGTTGTTCAGCGCCGTTTGACGCCGCATCTCGGCACGTTCTCGAAGTGTTTGAAGTCGGCAACTACGTCGCGTCATTTGTGCCGACAGTGTCTGCCTTTGAGCGTCTTGATCGCCAATTCACTTTGCCAAATGGAATCTGGGCAAACATTCCCGGATACGAAAGCTTTGGGTTTGCCGTGTTTCAGCTTGCGGCAGGTTCACTAAAACCACATCCAATGGCCTTCGAATTTCAAACCGAGAAAACTGAATTATTCTTCCCAACGATTCATATTCACGATGGCGAGATACACGAATCGGAAGAATTCGATCACGTCTTGTATGTCCAACACGCTGGACTGGACAGCAGAGTGTATGGATACCAAAATTCTCATGTCGAGGACAAATCGACGGGATTAATTCGCTCCAAATATCGGGCGTCGCATTTTTGCGATGTCGACAAATCCGCAGGCCTGATTGATGGCAATCTGCTACTGCATCGGAAAATCATCCGCGGCAAGCTGCCCAATGTAGATACAACGTTTGCATTTCTTGGTGATCCAATCAAACCATCGCTCAATCTTCGACCGTGGTTACTATATACACCTTGGCTAATTGCGATTACAGCGATCGGCTGGTTTTTCAACCGGAGATCCAAACTCAAAAACATCGGCAAATCAAAATTGGACGAATCCAATGAAGAAATCGCGATATAACAACATGCTGCATGCGGAGCCACAGGTCGCGCGGCTCTCGATTTCAATGCTGTTCGCCGCGGCCCCGTGAACGCAGTCGTTATCTGGTTTGACCGAACCTCGACTTGATCCGTTTCGTAACGACAGAATGCAATTCTCTCCCGAACCATCACACGGCTTCCAGTTTGGTGTCGGAAGTGTATTGGTTCCCATGTTCTTTTGCGGCATCGGTTTCGTCGCGATTCCGGCTTTATTCGGACCTCAGCCTGACGAATCCGTGCTCAAGGAAACTGACAAAGCAATTGTCGCCGACTTGCGAATAAGTGGACTGGATATTCGAAACGAATTCACCTGACGGTTTTCCGACCAAGCGAAACTTGGAATTCAGCGGTGCGCTGGCAACAGCTATCACGTTACAAAGATCGAACTACGATCTTCCCAGCCGAAACAGTATCTTGATACGATTACGTCACTACCCGAACTGAATTCACTGATCGTCGTTGGACATCCCAAAGAATTCATCGATGACTTGCAGGCAGCGAACCCAACATTAAGTATCACCAGCCGTTGATAGTCACCTCACAACGCGGTGAACCGAAATCGCGATAGCCGGGTGACTTGCCGATAGAAAATCAACTCCCGCGCCTCAGTTATCGCGGCATTATCGGGCTCAAGTTTATTGCTAATATCGTGTCTTCGTTGCCGAATACCTTGCGTCGAATCCTCTAATGCGCGAGACTTCATGGCCAAATCGAAATTCAACTTCATCGGTGTCGTAATTGCGATTGTTGCTGCGGTCGCTTCCACATTTATCTTCGCAATCCTAGCTGGCATCTCTCTCGGCTTGTCTGATGGTTGGCTGAATGACCAAATCGAGGGATAACAAATCGGTCAACCGGAATCGGAAAAATCGCCAATTCGCTTCGTTCAGCGATGCATATTGTCGCCCGGGTTCCTTTTTACGTTGTGGTCCTTGGATCAATTGCCAATGTGGAACACCATAAACACATCACCGCCATGGAAGCCTGACTGGCTCAATGCGAAGCACCAATCAGCGGTCCGCTCGTACGGGTCGCGTGATCTTGTTGTCCGACACGGTTCAAAGACCCTTGCATTTAGCGTTTCCACTGAATTGTCGCGATTTGCAATGATTTTCGCCCCGCTCTTTCTGATCATCTCCCTTGTCATCATTTGGTTTTCGTCTGATCCTGATAAGCGCGCAGCGATCATACTGCTATTCGCATTTGCCTCCTCTTTTACATTTGCAGTCACATATGCGATTGCTCGTTATCACGAAACATTGGGCGATTATATCTTCGTTTGCCAAAACACTCGCACCGTATCACTCCCAAGGCACAACGCGACTTTCACTTTTGAAGATGTCAGTTGTTTACAGTGGGTTTCTGGGACAAGGGGTGGTGGGCAAAGCATGAACAACGTTGACTTGAACATTCTTGTGCATGACAGCAACCGAATGATTCGCTATCATTTGCTTGGCAACCCAACACGTGATGATGCAACTCTTCTTGCTGGGTTTATCGGTACTACGATCTCGAGCGTTCACTTGCCGACAAACTTCTCTCGTGAAGCAGATAAACTAACTTCGAGCTAACAAACGGCTGAATGAGAGTGCTCAATGATGTGGGTTTGAAGTGGAGAACCGTTTCTTCGCACCCGGTTTGCTCATCGTTATCCCGCGTGAACGTGTTTCGACTTTTCACCAATTTGTTTCGAAGTCCAACGCCTCCTGAACCGTTCATTGATTCAGTCCTTGGTGATTTCGAATTTGAAACCGGACTCGGTTGGAAGCGAGTGGTTCAAGTCGAAAATTCAGATGTCGAACTTGTCCTTGGATCAGATGGTGAGTGTCCAAATGAATTAATGCTGAATTGTGCTCGTTCGTGGCTTGACGACTGGCAATCTGAAAAAACCGACCTCTTGAATTACATTCGTCGTGAAATTGATTCATGGACTGTCGAGCCTGATCCGCCAAGCGCGGAGAAACTGAGAATACGATCCATCAATATTCTGTGGCCTGAACAACCTCAAACATGCATAATTTATTTTCAAAATCCTGGCGATGAAATTCGCCTATTCCACCTAACGTTGAATGGACACGAACCGCTAGGGTTTGCATATGATGATTAACCCGGTCTGGAAACGCTGAACACCAGTCCGATGAACCAAAGTGGTGACGCATGCGGTTGTAATTGATGCAATTTTCCGTCGCCGTTATTGAATGCGATCGCCGCAGTCATTGAGGTCCTCAAGTTAGACCAAGCGGATAGATCGCAGTGTGTTATTCCGTTTGATGACGCTGGCAGGCAATTAGCTGAATCGTATCGGAAAGTTCGCTGGTCTATTCGTTGCAATTGCCGCCTGTGCCGTTGCGGTGTGGCAGTTATCTCAAAATATCCTGACTTCCATTCGATTAAATTTCGCGGATGAACAGACAGCGATTTTTACTGAAATGGTTGCCCGATCGTCGGATGCGCTAGCGCAGAATCCGCCCGATGTTGCATCCGCGATTAGGTTTTTGGAATACACGCATTGCTATTATCCGTCTGGATCAAAACAAAACACCGGCTCGCTTTTGGACAAAATCGTTGAGCGGTCGCGCAATTCTGCCGAGAAACAGATAACTGAAATGATCTGCAACGTGACCGGCGACGCCCCAAGCTCATTTGCGAATTGGATTGAGCGGCCTGAGCAACAACAAGCACAGTCGAAGTAAGCCGCGTGCAGCGTGAGCGACATCAATGCTCCGGCAACCGCGAGGTCTCCGGATAGCGCGCGCCGCTGCGCCGCGAAACACAAACCGATGTCCCAAGGTTGTCAAAGCCCGAATCAGAAGACGTTTCGGTCGAAAGTGTCTAAGAGTTAGCGATCGCCAAATGCGGTTTGGCGTTTTCCATTCTTCAAAAAACGGCTATCGCAAACTCTTCGCGGTGTTGCCTTGAGACGTGTGGGCATCGCAACTTGTGCCACTGAACCACCGGAAGAACCAAGAAACCGCTCGCTGTAAGCGGTGAACCGGGATCAGTTGTCCAAGCGTTTTTGCCAAGGGTAGGCGGCTTGTCGGCTAAGAACCGCCTGCTTTACGAACGTATCGATAAAGCGAAAAACCCCCTGCGAATCGGACGAGCCAATCAGTTCCGACCCCGGTTTGGTCTCGCGAGGGACAGGGCCACTGACAAACGTCCTCATGGGATCAATCCGCGGAGGAAGCGCCGCGACCTTTGTTTCCGAATCTTCTGGCCCGTCCTCTCCTGCGGCAAGTTCTTTGGCCTTCAAGCGTTCAGCCATCATCTCTCGCCACATCTTTGCGTAGCGAGCTCGCCCTTTTTTGATGCCATCATAAATTTCGGTAGACTCCTCAACCGATTCAGGATGCAATGCCGAGTAAACAACCACCAGCGGCAGCGGATCAGCAGGTCCGCCAACGAACAGAGGATGCTTCAGCAACGGCTTGGCCGAGATACCTTTCAGTTTCTGTTCGGGAGCGATCAGGATCAATGACTTCACGTCCTGCCCCTGTTTGATCGACCCGACCGGTGCCCAACTCCAATCGCTGATCGCCCATTGCATCGCCAAAATCGCCGACTTGCCAACCGCAGCGACATTCAGCAGATCAATGTTCAACACTCCGGCATCGTTTTTCCTCATCAGAAACTTCTTGCAAGCTTCAATGTCGGCCAGCAGGGTTGCCATTTCCTTTTTACGAAAGCGAGTCCGATCGATCGCCTTGGAAGATCCCGCGACGGCCAGACTATCACCGTGCCCCCGAAAGTCAGGCACAATCACGGCATGCCCCGACAGTTGCAAAAACCGACCTAGGTACAGCAAATCGGCTCGCGAACGATCCCAGTCATGTAGCAAGATAAACGGAGCCGTTGATTTTCCCGCAGCATTGACTCGAGCGGTTGGTGCGGCAGTATTCCCGGCGGGCTTTTCTGAGAGGCCAGCCGGTTCCGGAGCGAACCACGTACAAGTGAGCGTCACGCCATCCTTCGTTTCAAGCGTCACAACTTCCGGTGCAGGAAATTTGCTGTTACTTGCTGCTGGGCGTTTGACGGGAGCCTTCTGCTGCGAGGCGTCGGGACGAGCCGGTTTCTTCGGCTGAGGCTGAGAGTTCTGAGGGCGACCGGCGCGCGGTGGATTCGAAAAGTCAGGTACTTGAGCTAGGCAACACGTGCAACTGATTAAGAATGCCGTTTCGGCAACCAGCATCGCTAAACAAAACATCACGCGATCAAGTTTGATCAATCTCATCGTCATACCTGCAACTCGAAGTTCTGGAAACGCTCCAACGGCGTCTTCATGAATACGATTTTAGGACGGATCACCGTTTCGTGCAGCATCTTTCCACGTTTTTGCTGGGATATCGACCCGTAGCACACCGGACTGTTGGCGACAGCACGCACCTCAGATGCGAAACTCAGGACTCGATCACCCAGATGGAATCACAGGTGGTCCAACGACATGGCATCACGAGCCACTTGGTCGACGCGATCATACGGGCAGAATTGCTGAGCAATGTTCTCGGTTAGATTCGCCAAGAAGAACGCTTCAAACTGACGGTCGCTGGTTTGAATCGCAGGTCGCCCGTTCTTGGGAAACGAGTATTCGGTGGGACCGTACATGAAATCAATGGATCCACCTTTTTGCAAGTCGTAAACCGTAACGCTCAAATCCGTTCTACCTTTGTACAGAGTTGAACCTTCGTGGATCGAGTAAGCTCCAATTTCGATTGCGACAACTTTTTCTGCTCCGACACCTTTGCCAAGTTTCACGAAATCCGATTCGTCCCATCCGTTCCGATCAATCCAATCGTTGATGGTGGTCGCCGGGATCACGTTGATGTCTCGGCCTGTTCGATGCATTTTCATCGCGACCGCTTGAGCAACCGTGGTGGTCAGCATGTCGGGCCCGTAGGCGGATGCATCAGAAACGCAAACGACAGCCACGGTTGAATCTTCCAGACCGGAATAGGCGGGCTCAACGTCGGTTCCCTTGACGACGTAAATCAACTGAGAGATCGCGCCCACGCATCCGGTGCTTGCGATCAAGACGACCAACAACACAGTCAGTCGACTCGCGGAATAGAATCGCGTCATCATGGTAGGCATATTCAGACGTCCGGGCGGTAACTTCGAATCAAATTGGCCGATGATCCTCTGGAAGATCGGCTCAGTCACGCGGACGTTAGCGTTCGGATACGATGCTATCAAGATCAGAAAAGTGACAGCAGACGCTACGCGAAATGGGGAATGCGAAATGCGAAATGAGGAATGAAAGGGAATCGAGGGAGCGATGTCGTCCCGTCCGGGACTTCGCACTTGCGGGACACGCCCAACCCCACGTTAAAACGCGGGGCTATACGCTGCCGTGCTTTCGGCACTTGAAACAAAGATTTTAGATTTCCGCGTACCGCACACCGAAAACCGAAAACCGAAAACCGAAAACCGAAAACTCACTCCTCAAACGAATCCTCATACGCGCGTGCCTGGCGCTCGTCGACCTTGATCCGCCGGATGCTGACGGCCTTTCCCGTTTTCCGATCAACCTCGATAATCACGCCAGAAATCTGCACGTCTTCTTTGGCCACGTCGAACGGAACCGGACGAAAGGTGAGTGTTGCTTCCAAGACTTTCTCGATTTTTCGACCAAGAATACTCTCGTGTGGTCCCGTCATGCCGACATCGGAAATAAACGCCGTGCCTTTGGGAAGCACACGTTCGTCTGCGGTCGGCACGTGCGTATGCGTGCCACAAACTGCGGTCGTGCGACCGTCCAGAAATCGTCCCATTAACTGTTTGTCGCTGGTGGCTTCGGCGTGAAAATCACAAAAACGAACGACGACATCTTCCGGGATTTCAGCCAGTACACGTTCGGCCGCCTGATAAGGACAATCAACGGGTCGCATGAAGACTCGGCCCATCAGACTGAACACCGCAACCTTGACCCCGTTGGCCGCCTTCACCACCGTCCAACCTCGCCCCGGCGCGCCCTCTGGATAGTTGGCGGGCTTGATGATGTTATCCTTCTCCTCAAGGATCGGAATGATTTCTTTTTTTCGATAGATATGGTCGCCCAAGGTAACGCAATCAACGCCTGCGTCGATCAACTTCCGATAAATGCTGGACTTGATCCCGGATCCGGCATCTGAATTTTCGCCGTTGGCAATAATCAGATCAATTGACTCCTCCATGCGAAGCCCAGGCAGCGTTTGAAGTGTAATCTCCACTCCAGGCTTGCCTACGATATCACCGATAAAAAGAATGCGCACGTTTTGCTTTCCGTTTGATTGCCGTTACTTGGCAAGCTCAGTGAATCGAGACTCGCGAATCACTACGACTTTGATCTCGCCAGGATACGACAAACGATCCTGAAACGCTTCGGCAATGTCACGGCACGTTTTTGCAGCCGTTTTGTCGTCCGTATCTCGTGCCCCCACGATGACTCGGACTTCGCGCCCCGCTTGCACGGCAAACGCCCGACGAACGCCATTGAACTCTTTGGCGATCGTTTCGAGTTCTTCCATTCGCTTGATGTATCGGTCAAGCGACTCGCGACGTGCCCCGGGGCGCGACGCACTGCACGCGTCTCCAGTGGCGACGATCACGGTATAGGGATACTCGATCAGAATTTCATCATGATGCCCGAACGCAGCGTGTACCACTTCTTCACCCTCACCATGTCGCTTCAACAGGTCCGCGCCAATTTTTGGATGGCCACCTTCCATGTCGTGGTCGGCTGCTTTTCCGATGTCATGCAGCAGCCCGGCACGCCGAGCCAAATCGCCATCCATCCCCATCATCTCGGCCAACATGCCGGAAAGAAACGCGACTTCAACACTGTGCCGCAGCACATTCTGGCTGTAACTGGTGCGAAAGTGCAAACGCCCGAGCAGCTCGATCACCGGTTTCTTCAATCCCGATACGCCGACTTCTTCTGCGGCTTCGGTGCCTTTTCGGCGAATGACATCTGCGATCTCGTTCTCGTTTTCACGAACGACTTCCTCGATTCTGGAAGGATGAATCCTGCCATCGTTAATCAACTGCTCCAAGGAACGACGAGCAATCTCGCGGCGCACGGGATCAAACCCGCTGACGATCACTACGCCGGGAGTATCATCAATGATGACATCGATCCCGGTTTCCTTTTCAAAGGCGCGAATGTTTCGGCCTTCACGACCGATGATCCGCCCTTTCAATTCATCACTGGGGATATCGACCGTACTGGTGGTGTGGTCCGAAGTTTGTGCTGCGGCATAACGCTGCATCGTCATCAGCAGAATCTCGCGAGACTTCTCCTCGCAGACTTCCTGCATCATCTTCTCGTGGCGCAGAATGCGACCGCCAACCTCGTCGGACAACTCATCCTCCAACAGTTTCAACAGCTGAGCCGACGCCTCCTCTTTGCTCAGCCCCGTGACCTCATGAAGCTGAGTCCGTTGCTTCTTGAGGACTTCATCCAGATCTTTCTCCGTCTGAGAAATCTGGTCGAGCTTCACCTTCAGCCGATTCTGAGTCGACTCGATAAACTGCTCCTGCTTTTTGAGCCCTTCGCCTTGTTGTTCGAGCAGCGTTTCGCGTTTGTCCAATGCCCGTTCGCGCTGGTGGATCTTTTCGCGAGATTTGCTAAGCATGCGTTCGGCTTCGGCTTCGCGTTTAAGTTCCATCTCTTTGATGGATGACTCTGCATCACGAATCTTTGAATCCGCCTGACGCTGGCCCTCGTCCAGAATCGCCTGCGCTTTCGCCTGAGCCCCTCGCCCGATCAAAAGCGAGTACAGCACCATCGCTCCAGCGCCCAGCAGCAACCCGCCGAGACCGAAAAATAACTCTGTTTGTCCCATCACGCACCTTGATATCCGTGCGCGGGGCAGTCAAATCGCATTCGGGTTGAAAGAAAAATTCAGACTCTGATCGCAAATCGTTCCCAAACACGCCATGAACATTCGCCACTGGGGCGAAACCGGAAAACCGGCACAGTCGGCGGCCAGCCATGAACCGGATCAGGTTCCGTCATCCATCGCACGCTCAGCGGTCCGTCTGTGACATCCAGCGGCAAGGCTGAGTCAGAAAACAGACTTCGAACTGAAAAAGCCGTTCCTAGGAGCAGCGTCCGCTCCAACCGCAGTAGCACAACCGGTTGTCCGATGGCTCGCAGAAGGACGCTCAGAATGAGGAACAGAAAACTCACGATTGACAAAACCGAAATTCGGAAAAAGTCGGGCAAATACAAGGACGTTCAAATCAAAAACAGCTTTTTTCACTCAAACCGACTGCGATCACAGTCAGACTGCCTCGCATTGTCTTATTGAATTCACGCAGCTAGATCGGAAGCAACTCGATGACAAGTTACACCAAAAACCAGCTACAGCCGAAGTAGTCTAGCAATATTCGGGCAAAGTACAATCTCAACGCCCACTCGGTGATCTTCACCGGCCAATCATTCGACTGAGGACTCGCGAAGCATTAACATTAAGCTACCGTTTTTGTTTCGCGAAGCCGTTCATGGTTTCAGAATTACCGAATCAAGTCGGCAACGATTGTTCTCATGCGCGTCCTAACTCCAATGTTCCTTTGTGCGATTCAATACACGGTAAGCCAATGACTCAAACTGGATTAACGGAATCAGTTGAGAAATCGGTTGAACACAGCATCGCGTCGGTTTGGCCGATCGAGCGATGGGGCCAAACGACCACGATCGTGGCGGTTTCCGGTGGAGCGGACAGCATCGCGTTGCTGCACGCGTTGGTAAAATTAAACGGAGGCACCGGATGTTCCAACTTGGTTGTT
>CALFWL010000198.1 GCA_937928215.1 uncultured Pirellulaceae bacterium
CGCTACGCGAAGGCTGTTTTTTTGGGGAATCGTCGACGCTTGCCTCGAAAATGGCAGATCAGAAATCGCCAAAAACGCGAGTAAAATCAATTTCTGCGAAAGTCGAACTAAGGCAATTGGCAGAGCGAACCTTGAAGTAGCTACGCTCGCCAGAGCGTGGGAACCAGCTTGCCTTCTGCCTGACTCGAAAAAGCTACCAAGAGTGCCTGCTTCTGCCCCAGTTAGGTTTTACGGTCCAGCTTCCTCCAAATCGTTGCCAGAATTCGTTCAACGAAAGTTGACTGGATGATGAGGGCTTGATGCCCGATCGCATCTGGAAAATTGTTTTGTCGTGATCGACGTGCAAGTATCCGGTTCGGCGAGTCCAGTCAAACATGGACCACGACTCGAGTTCGTTGCGAACTTTTGGGTCGAGCCGATGGACGTTGCTGATCACCTGCCATGAATCGCCGACCCGCCGAGCCTGATCCCCGGTCAGCACACGACGATCGTCCAAGTGAAGCACCAATTCACCGGAGCTGCTGTCCACTGACACGTCCAATCCGGACACCGCAGGATGAAATCGCGGCCAGCCCGATTCGTCTCGTTCGGTAGCGGCAAGACATGTGTGAGCGAGCTCAGCCACGCCATAGCAATGCAGTACATCAACGGTTGTACCGCGACTTGCAAATGCGTTGCGAATCGATTGTTCCAGCGATTCTGGAAGATAGTACCCGCCAACGGACCAGAGGATATTTCGTGGCAAAGTTTCGACCGCATCGAGAGCTTGGAGCATCAGATCCATGCCGGCAAGTGGCTGTGAAGTGATGACGACATTCCGGTTTTCGTCTGCTGCGGAACTTAATGCTCGAAAAAACGCGGGGGGATGAAGGAAGGTATCCACCATCGGGCCCAAACCATCAAGGCCGAGCGAAGCAGGATACGCGCTGACGATTATCGGACCGTTCAGATAGGGTTTGATCTTGGGAAAGCTTTCGGAAAGAGCCGCAATTCTTGCTGGTAGATCATTTTTCACCAGCCGGAACGCGTTCTCGTCGCAGGAGGTCGAACCGGCGGAGTAGCTTCGTTGCTGGGTTTCGGTACGAGGTCGGCTATTGTCATACGATTGTGTTGTCGCGTCCGATTTCTTTTCTTCGGATGGGGGGATGGCAGGGCTCCTTACCGACGTTGAAGCCGCTTCGCCGACGGCTTGATCTTCAAGCGGACGTTTGACGCCAAAGAGCACCTCAAACGGAGGTTCCGTTTGCATCTCATCCATCAGATGCTGGTTAATCAGAGTGCTTTTTACGTCCAAGCACCTAATATCGAAATGCTGGTTGAGAATTCTTGCCAAAAACATGGGTTGCCAGATCGTGGTTTCGATCCACTCGTTTCCAAAAGAAAACACGCCACGAGTGAACTCGCTGTTTGATTCGGTCCACGCTTGACGCCACCCAAAATGCTCACGCGCCAAAGTCTGGGTGCGTTGTGACGTGAAGCTGTCCGCCGGTACGACCATGGCGATCACGCCCGCAGGACGCAGCATCCGTTTGATTTTTTCAATTGTCACTTGCAATTGTTCGACGGTATGCACGTGATTCAGGAACCAAGTCGCACCGACCACGTCCAATGATTCATCGGGGACGGAATAGTCTTCAAATGAAGTTAGTACGAATTCTGTCAGATCAGACTCGTTCAGTTGCCGGGCCTGATGGATCAGGTCGGAACTGCTATCCACACCGGTGAGTTGACGGCAGAAATGCCCCATCAAACGGGTGGATTTACCGTCTCCACAAGCGATATCCAAGCCGTTTTCCCACCAGAAGTGCTCCGGCTGATCCGATTTCAAGATGCGAAACGCTTCAGCCATGCAATGACCGACGGCCGTGTAGTACTTCTCGATCAGAGTCCCTCCGGTCGCGAATCCTGCGTAACCTTCCCATGTGTCTGGGGCCTCTGGCAATTGCGTGTTGGGCAAGTTCATTTTCTCAACTCCTTAAATAAATCGGAAGTGTGCGATCCGGGCAGGTGAACAGGTTTCAGGCGAGCACGGGTTGGCTAACGAGGTCCAAAACGGACTGTAGCGACAACGGTTGATCGATGTCTTGAATGCGGTCTTGGATAAATGACTTGACCGTGGGGTCGGCTGGCAACACCAGCGTATGACTTTCGGTTTTCAGGCGGGGATGCAGAAACACGGGAACTGGAAGCCGGTGGTACCCCATCGCGCGATAACCTTTGAGTCGTTCCGTTGTCACATTGACGATGTTCAGTCGTGTGCCCAGCGCCAGTCGATGAATCCAGACTTCGCGTACGACCCGCCGAAGGGTTTGGTAACTGCAAATTTCATTGTCTCGAATACGAAGATGGGAAGCGGATGCCGTCAAGTGTCCGAGTTGTTCCAGCAGCCGTTGCGGATAATATTCGTGGCAATCGATCAACCCATCCTGAACACAAGTGACCGTTACCGTTCCCACGGGTTTCATGTGCTGGTACAAAACATAGTGATGGCTGTAGGGGTCGAAAACAGTTTCGTGGCTTGTTTGTCGGTAAGCTGTTGTTTCAAGAGAAGGGTTGTTGGAGCGTACGGCTAGGGCATCTCGAAACGTGGAATTTTCCGTTCCAAATTCAGTAAAAAGAGAAGTCCCGGTTTCATTTTGTTGGAACAGTAATTTTCGAGATGATGACATTGCTGAACACTCCTGATTCGCGGATTTCCCCCTTCTTCGCGCGAGCCCCTTTATCAAAGACAGTTGATCGAGAACTTTTCTGAAAAAATTCTAGCTTCATCTCTTCTTCGTATCGCAGGTTTAGAAACGATGCCCAAAGACGTTTCGCTCTCTTCTCGGCAACGCTCCCACTCTTCCCATTTTCCCAGTACTCACACTTCCATGTTTCGCAGATTCAAATCTGACGACGCGGAAGAAGTACAGGCAGCGTGGGAGCAGTTTTATGAGCGCTACCACCACTTGATTGAACTCTGGGTCGACAGGCTTCAGCAACGCAATCCAAAAACGGCCCATTTCGTGGCAAAAGAAGACCTTGTCATGAAAGTTGTCATGGCGATCGGCCAACAGTTGCGAGGCGAATTTCGATACAACGCTCAGAAAGGGCAATTCCGAGGCTACTTGTACCGGGTCGTTCGAAACATTCGCGTCAACATTGTTCGCAAGCAACTGCGTATGCAGGTCAGCGATCCTCAAGGAAACATGTTAGGATCAATTGAAGACAACGGACGATCGGAATCAATGGATCGAATGTTGGTTGATGAACTGTTTCAACTGTTCCGAGAAGCACTCTGGCAGGAGATTCGCGTCGTACGAAGTAACTGGCGCGCTGGCCACCGACATACGCAACGTACTTATCAGGCGTGGTGGCTATGCCGAGTCAAGGAGGAACCCTGGGATCGTATCGCAGGCCGGTTACAAGTGACCGAAGCAACCGCAAAGAAACATGCTCAAAGATTTCACGGGAGATTGATGGATCGATTGAACCACGAGGCACGTCGATAAGACGTCATGCAACAGATCGTGGTCGTCGCGAATTGTTTATTCATTCTCGAATATTCAGAATTTGCTCATGGAGAACCCTTAAATGGAGTTCCGTGTTAACTGTTGCACTGAGGACTTCCTCAAAACCGTCTTGACGACAAAACACCTTTTTATGCTCGATAATGCGTCGTGGCAGCATTTGGTCGCCTGTTCAGCGTGCAAGTATCGACTGATCCGACTTCAGCAATCGGAGCGGAACCTGTCAGAAAAAGAGATTCCGATCATCGAAGGTGGCATTGTTCTCCGCGAGATAGGTTCAGGGGGTGGAGGAACCGTCTGGTTGTTCCTGAACCAGTCGGATGGCCTGGCGTTCGAGGCAATCAAGGTGCTCCAGTATCGCAGCGGCGACGATGAGCACACGAAGGTTGAAAATGCGAGCCTGACTTTTCAAGCCGAACGTGAACGCCTAGCAAGGTTGGACAACGGAAACGGTGTCGTTTCGTACAAGCGCAAAGGTTGGACTGCGAATGATCATCGACCATGGATTTCGATGACGTTTTTGCGTGGCGCACCGACTTCATTGTTCGCACAACACTTCCATCTGTCGTTGCGACAACGCGTTCGACTTGCCAGAGACGTTTGTCGAGCAGTCGAATCAATACATCGTCTGGGCGTGATTCATGGTGATCTGAAACCTGGAAACGTGATTGTGATTCGGGGAAACGGGGCCAGCCACGCAAGTCATGATCGCTTGACGTGGACAGTGCATCCGGTTGACTTCGGATGTTCGTATGACTGGCACGAGACCGTTGATGGAAGACGAATCCGGAACTATCTGAGTCACGTCGCCGGAACACCCGGATACATTTGCCCTGAGTTGCTTGAGGCATGTGACGCCGTGGGCGAATCGATACCGGTGCGGGCCACGATCGATGTCTATTCGCTGGGCATCATGCTATTCGAGTTGCTGACGGGATGTTTGCCATGGTCTACTGAACAACGCGAAAAATTACGTCCTAGCCGGACTTTCGACAGCTTCCAATCGCGGCCGATTCCGTCTGCCAGCGAAACCTTGACGGCAGCGAAACGGGACCAGAACGATTCGAATCGTTGTGCCGTGAAAGCGATTTCCCACTGCGCCTCGTCTCTTGCCGGATCACTGGACTTTATTGTTGCCAAAGCGGTTGCGTCCGACCCACAACGACGCTACCAATCGGCGGGCGACTTGGCGAATCAGTTGGACGCGCTGCTGAGCTACCGACCAATTGAAGGTCATACCGAAACGCTACCGGTCTTCGTCAAGCGTTGGACGATTGGGAATCCGGTCAAAACCACAATTGCATCGGCGGTGTTGCTGTTTGTGGCTGGGATCTCGCTTTTGGTCATTGCCAACGCTGCCCCCGAAAATCCTAGGCAATCGAGTCTGCAGTCACAGCTTGTCGATTGTCCGGCACCAGCAGCCGCAGTGAGAACGGACGTTCAGGAAGATCTGTGATTAAGTGAGAAGCCCGTCCGCAGTATTCCCCTGCGGTCGTTTGAAATGAATCGCGGAGCGACGTCATGTTGAATTCCCAAGTTTGAATCTGGGAAATACGTGTCTCTTGTGATGGGAAGTCGAGTGCGATAATGGAAAGGCTGACCGGATGGAATAAACAGCCCGTCGATTCCCACCACGATTCGTCTGATGTCCGGGCGTAGTGTGTCTGAATCTCGAAATGCGGTCTCTGAGCCAGCCGGATCACCGTCGCACGATTCAAAGCGATCAAGTTCCGTAAATCGCTTCAAGCATAAGGCAGTTTTTCCTCGACGACTTTCAGCGGTTCGTCGTCGCCGTTGGATTCATCTTTATTCAGGGTGACTTTTGCATAAATATCTTTGATCGTGATCTGGACATCGATGGACGACAGCTGCAAAATCGCATCAGGATCCCTAGATGACCAGTACTCCCAAGTTGCTTCGCCCGCGCGAGAAAAACGCTCGACATGAATTTTGTGCTGCGACACCAACACGTATTCTTGCAGCGACAACAACTGTTGGTAGTCTTCAAATTTTGCACCGCGATCGAAGGCTTCGGTCGATTTCGAAAGGACCTCAATCACGACCTGAGGGTTCAGCAGCGTATCGAGTTCCTTGTCCTCAAACTTTGGCGACTGACACGTCGCGACGACATCGGGATAAAAGTACGACCCCGTACGTTCATTTTTGACCCTCATGTCCGACTGCATTACTACGCAATCGCGATTCTGAAAGTTGCTCCAGATGTGACCAAACATGTTGCCAGCCAGCAGCACATGAGCACGTCTGGCTCCTGACATTGCGTACATTTGACCTCGCCAGAAAATATGCCGATCTCTCATCGAGGCACGTTCGAGGCGAAGGTATTCTTCCGATGTCATGGTGGGTTTGGGTGCAGAAGACATAGCGAGACTCCAAGCAGCTGGTTGTAAAAAAACGATACGTTTCATTATACGTTATCGCGGCGATCGCGTTGAAGTGTACAATCGCCGGTTCATCTCAATGGAATTGGGAACAGACACCGATGAAAGCCCTTACACATACAAGTTACAAAGCGTTGGAATTTGGCGACGCGCCGGATCCCGTGATTGGACCGACCGACGTACTGGTCGCGATCCATGCGTGTGGGATTTGCGGCAGCGACATCCACGGGATGGACGGGAGCAGCGGGCGTAGGGTTCCACCAATCATCATGGGTCACGAAGCTGCCGGAGTCATCACCGAAGTTGGGAATAGTGTTAACGATTGGAAAGTCGGCGACCGGGTCGCGTTTGACTCGATCGTTTTCTGTGGCAGGTGTAAATCGTGCCGGTCAGGCCGAACGAATTTATGTTCCGACCGTCGAGTGATAGGCGTATCGTGTGATGAATATCGACGTCATGGCGCGTTTGCGGAACTGCTGAGCCTGCCTCAACACGTATTGTTCAGCGTGCCCGACGAAGTGTCTTTCGAACAAGCCGCGTTTGGCGAACCGTTGGCCGTCGCCATGCACGCGGTCAATCGAGTCAACCTAGTGGGTGGCGAAACAGCGTTGGTCATCGGTGCCGGGTTGATCGGTCTGCTGGTTACTCAAGTGCTGAAACAAAAGGGAGCCAGCCAAGTGTTTGTCTCTGATTTAGATGTCGATCGACTGGCGTTGGCGAAAAAGCTGGGAGCCAACGATGGCTGGAACGCGACGACCGAAGATGTTGCTGCACGAATCAAGGCCGTGACGGAAGGTGCGGGAGCCGACGTGGTGATCGAATGCGTGGGGGCCGGACCGACGATCGGGCAGGCAGTCGAATGTGTGCGAAATGGTGGAACCATTGGTTGCATTGGAAACCTTGCGACAGAGGTTGATCTGCCGCTGCAACAGCTAGTTACACGGGAAATCTCCATGTTTGGTTCTTGTGCGTCAAGTGGCGAATACGGGGAAGCAATGGCGGCCTTGGCGGCTGGTGAAATTCAGGTTGAGCCGTTGACCAGCGCGGTGGCGGAATTGAGCGAGGGCAACGATTGGTTTCAGAAGCTTTATAATGGTGGCGAATTTGATTCGAGTTATTTGAAAGTGATCCTGAAGCCAAATTGCTGAGTCGAACTTCGATATTTCTCTCTGGACACTCCGCGATATCGACATTAAACCCCTTAACAGCAGGACAACAGGAAAATCTCAGCACGAAAGTTCTCACGTAAAAACTTAGACGCTCAGGGGCGCGAAGATTGTTTATCCGTTGGCTTGGCGTTTTGGTATCTTCGCGTAAAGCTTCTTTCAAGGCTGCTTGTGCAGGCGGTTGCGCAATGGATTTCGATTGATTTTGTTCACTGGGACATCTTCAGAATTTCAAGTCTGCATTCTTAAACAACGCTATCTGATCAAACGAACCAGCATGACGACATCGATAAACCCAGAATCAAACCGAGCGGAACTGAATGATCAAGTGGCTTTGGTAACCGGAGCCAGTCGGGGGCTCGGGCGACATTTCGCGCGGGTGTTGGCTGGGGTGGGTTGTCGAGTAATCATCACCAGTCGAGCCGCGGACTCGTTGGTCGAGACATCGCAATTGATTCGCGACGTTGGTGGCCGATGCGAATCCGTCGAGCTGGACGTGCGGGACTTCGACAGCATTCAGGCTGCCAGTGACGCGGCCGTATCGGCTTTTGGCAAGATCGATATTCTGGTTAACAACGCGGGGTGTAATGTTCGCAAACCGGCAGTCGATGTCACGTGGGAAGATTGGAATCTGGTGATTGACACCAACCTGCGAGGCAGCTTCTTTGTGGCTCAGGCAATCGCGAAGAAGGCGATGATTCCAGCTGCGTACGGACGGATCGTCAATATCGGGTCCGTGACCAGCGTGTTTGGCTACGAAGGTCTGACGCCGTACGGAGCCAGTCGCGGCGGGACGAAGCAAATGACGATGAGCCTTGCGGATGATTGGGGGCAACATGGAATTACCGTAAACTGTCTGGCTCCCGGCTGGTTCAAGACGGCCCAGAACGCGGTGATGTACGAGGATGCTGACTGGGTTGAGTATCTTTCGGAGCGAATTCCGGTAGGACGTCCAGGGCATGTTGATGACTTGAGTTCCGCATTGTTGTTCATGGTCGGGCCTGGCAGTCGCTACTACACGGGTCAAACCATGCTGGTTGATGGAGGCATCACGGTGGGGCGGACACGTGCCTTGCCGAAGAAGTAGTCCGTGCTTCAACCCTTCCCCTGTTTTGTAGACCTGTTGCTTTCTCGCAGTATGACAATTCTCTGTTTTGAGTCGCTAGTTGCTGAGTCATGCCTGATCAGAACGAATCAGCGGCCGCCATTGCACTCGCTAAATCGACGCCCGCATCGTCGCTTGCCCTTTCTCGCGATACAAACTTGTTGCTTTGCTATCTCGATGAAGCGAATCGGAAACGCTGGGCTTTCATGGACCGAGTGGGAAAATCAGGGCGGCTTAAAGGCGAACGGATCGCGACTCTTTTGGCCAGTGGTGTCGAGGAAGCTTACCTGAATCTCTCTCTTGCGTTATGCTCCGAAAAGGAAACGGTGACTTGCGAGGTTGATATGATGAATTTTCAAAGTTCGCTCTTCCAATTGTTTATGTAGTCTGCGGAACATGTTCGCCAAACAGGTGCTCTCCATGCAAACGACCATCGCTCAAGTGACCACGACTCCTTCAGTAGCCTGGCTGTTGACGTGCGTGGGCATTTCGATTGCCGTGCTTTTTGCGATGATTATTTTTGCTCGGATCCACGCTTTTCTGGCGTTGATTTTTGTCAGCATGTTGCTGGCCCTGTTTTCCGGCATGGACTTGTTGTCGATTGGCGGCAGTATCCAGAAAGGGATGGGGAATTCCCTAGGATTTATCGCGACGGTTGTCGGCTTGGGAGCGATATTCGGGAAGATTCTGGAAGCGTCTGGAGGTGCCGAAGCGATCGCTCAGTCGTTGATTAAAACGTTTGGTGAATCTCGCGCCACATGGGCGTTGACGGTGACAGGGTTTCTGATTTCGATTCCTGTATTTCTGGACGTGGGACTCGTCCTCGTCGCGCCGCTGTTGTTTGCTTTGGCACGCGACGCGAAAAAATCCGTTTTGTACTTTGCGTTTCCATTGCTGGCCGGGATGGTGGTGACTCATGCTTGTATCCCTCCGACGCCTGGGCCGATTGCCGTCGCCGAGCTGTTACAGGCGGAGCTTGGGTTGGTGATCTTGTTCGGAGTGATCGTCGGACTGCCGACCGCAATTTTGTGTGGGCCTTTGTTGGGTGTCTGGCTTTCCAAGGCAATCGATCCAGCCGATTTGCAGCAAGTGGATGATCTGTTGGGAGGAGCGGTAGTCGTCGAGTCGAATTCAAAGACCTTGGCCGCTCCTGCGTTTGGTTTACTGTTGGCCATCATCGGTTTGCCACTGGTGCTGATGGTTGGCGGCAGCATGATCGATTCGTTGCGACGATCCGAGGCTTATGATCTGGTGGCTCAGGCTGGTGCGGCGGCTCCGTCTTTGAGCGCCATCGCTGAAGCCCAATTGAATCCGGAGCTGTTCTTTAATGCGGGCTTCTGGAAACTGTTTTCTTTTTTGGGCCACCCGTTTGTTGCATTGTTGATCGCAACGTTTGTCGCCTGGTATGTGTTGGGGATCCAGCGTGGTTTCTCTGCTGCCGACTTGATGGAGCTTTCAACCGCTTCGCTCGCGCCGGCAGGCGTGATCATTCTGGTGACCGGAGCTGGCGGTGTATTCAAGACAGTACTGAGCGACTCCGGGGCGGCTCAGGCGATGGCAAAAACCTTGGTGGATCTTGATTTGCCGCTGCTGGTGCTGGCGTACGTGATTTCCGCGATCATTCGGTTGATTCAAGGGTCGGCAACGGTCGCGATGATCACGTCAGCCGGGTTGTTGGCCGGGATCATCGCGGGATTGCCCGATCCGATACCTGCTAACGAGATGGCCTTGATCGTTCTGGCGATCGCGTTCGGTGCGTCGGTTGGTTCGCACTTGAACGACAGCGGGTTCTGGTTGGTCAGTCGGTACCTTGGCATGAACGAACGTCAGACGTTCCGTACGTGGACCGTTTTAACGACCGTCATCTCGTTGGTCGGGTTTGGCTTGACTTACCTCGTGGGTGAGTTCATTTGAGTCGTGCAACACTTGTCGGGCTTTTATGGAACGCCAAATTTCGCGAGTGTAGGTCATAAGTTTGGGTTGCGTTGCGGCCGCACGGTGCGCCGGTCAATTCAAATCTTGTTGCCTTTCGAAGATTCCGCGACCAACGAACGCGAGTTGTTTTTAGGTGCGGGAGTCCTCGTTGGTTGGCCGCACTTCCATCATGGGCTATTTGTGGTTTTGAAAT
>CALFWL010000199.1 GCA_937928215.1 uncultured Pirellulaceae bacterium
ACAGCTTTGTGATCACAATCCACCTTTACTTTCTCTTTGCCAAGGTTTAGCGATTTTGTGAGTGGTTGCCTTAAGAACAGTCAGTTTGGCGCAAACGCAACCCGATTTGCCTGTTCCTTTACTCTGCGCAGCGGCAGTTAGATCCGCGCTCTACCGAGCGTCTTCGACTTGCTGGATGTATTGCCGGAGGCGTTCATTTTCGTCGGCCATCCCCTTGAGCATCAACAGGTTCTCGACGCGGATTCGCAACGTTGCGCGATTCACGGGCTTGGAAAGAAACTCGTTGCAACCCGCATCGACGGCTCGCTCGATGTCACCAAGTTCCCCGAGTGCGGTGACCATCAGGATCATGATGTGTTTCAGATCCGGGTCGCCCTTGATTTGCTCGCAAACTTCAAAGCCGCTCAGTTTGGGCATCATGATGTCCAACAGGATCAAGTCGGGTTTGAATGACCTGGATTTGTCGATGGTTTCCTGACCATCGACGGCGTAGTCGATTTCGCAATCCATTGACGCCAAATAAGCTTCCAGCAGTTCGCGGTTCGCTTCGTTGTCGTCGGCGATCAGGATTCGGTGTGTGCGAGCGTCCATGGTTATCAAATTGAAAGAGTACAGTTTACAGGGTACAGGGCTCGTTGTTAGACGCGTCGCGACCCTCAACTGCATTGGCGACGTCCGTTTTGAACCCGGACTTATTGTAGAACTTCAGGCTCGTTTTTGCGATTGGACGAAAAATGATCTGACCTAGATCGAGTGTCACGTCGACTCGCTGCGATTGAAGCTGGCCAGTAATTGGCGCCCCTGCCAGATTGAATACGCAAGCTGCCAATCGATCGGAGCCTTGGGATTTCCGGCAGGGATCCAATGGGTGGCATCTGCCTCCACGATCAGTGTGCCGGGCTGATTGCGTTGAGTCGCTGACGCCAGCAGAACCAAGTCCCCAAAGAAGCTGCCGACGGATTCGATTTTGATCGCTTCGGCATCGGAAGATTTGAGCGAGCTTTCCAAGCGTCTATAACCGTTCGAGAAGCTCTTCTGGGCTTGAGCCACGGTCATATGAAAGATGTCATTGTGCACCGTTTGCCAGCCTGCGAACGCGGCATAAGTGTCTTCAATACTCAACGGTTGAATGTCAGCGGCAAACGCATGAGTCAGCGGGCCACAGATGCCAATGTTCGTGTACGATCGATCGCCTGATCCATAGGTGAACCGAAACAAGTAACACTGCAACGGATGTTCGTAGCTGGGCCAATAATATTCTCGTTGATCGACCAGCTCCAACTTGCTGGGTGCCAAACCCATTTGTTTGGGTTCGGACAACCAGATCGCCAGATGGCTTTCGGCGGTCGCCAGTTCGCCCTGCAGCTCCAGCGAAATTTCTTTGGTCAGCCCCAGCTCTTCGGCATAGGCCAACACTCGCAAACGCGTCACGGGTTCTTCCGCCAGACCGATCAATGCTTGACGACCGTCGTCGTCTCCCAATCGAGCCAACGCGGATGCGGCTTCGGTCTGGATGCGGCGGTGTTTCAAATTCAGTGCTTGATGCAATGGAGCGATCGCGGGTTGGTAATCGAGTAACGCGAACAGATCGCACAGCGAGATGATCATCGCAACAGAATCAGAAACCAGTCGATTGACTTTGGCAGGCGTGATTCCTGCCGGGAACTCACCCCGCTCAATTTTTTCCATTTGCATCGCCAGCTGACTCAACAACGAGGCCAATTCCTCGCAACGACTGGAGGCCGGATGATGCTCCATCTGCCCGCCGCGAAAATAAAAGTTGAACAAGTCAAACACGGCCGGCGCGATTTGTGGATGAGCCGTTGCGTGATGGAGCAGTTTGGTCAGTACATCAGCCGACGGAGCGAACCCAGCCTGCATCAATGGTGCGAATGCTAGGCCGATCCCAGGACGGTGCTCGGGAGGATCGTCAGCCAGCAGGTTGCTCCACACCTCCAGCGGCTCATTTTCATGGGTCAACGCCAACAGATGCAGGATGTGATTTCGCAATTCCTGGTCAGGAGGCAGCCGGTGATACAGCTGAGCCACCGCGCCGATACGGCTGGATGACCAGGTTGGCGGCTCGGTTTGATCGTCCTTTGCGGTCGCGCTTCGCGCGACGGCTTCTCGATGATTCAGCTCGGCCAACACAGGCTGCAATGATTCATGGAACTTTTCGGCATCCAGCAGATTCGCGCCGACATCGCCCGGAACAGCCAATTGAGCTTGTAATTGAAGCAGTTGCTCAAGTAATTCGTCCAGATCGGATGCGGGCAGGTCGCGGATGACGCGTGCCGCCTGAGCCACGCGAGCGAGCCACGCTTGGTGATCTCCCGCAGGTTGAGTGATCGTATCGATCAAGGTTTGAAGCATAGCGTTAAGAACAATTTCCGCCGAGCAAGGCGCGTAAGTACTGGAATTGGGCAACCGACCACGTTGACCGGTCGCCACGACACCGATAGCTTATAGCGATTCTATCGAGTGTTTTTGCGCTCGGTGATCGTTTTGAGCACCTCCATCATGATCGGGGAGGCTCGATCGGGCGAGTGGCCGCATGAAATTTGCCGCCAATGGGTCGAAAAAATCTGCGATATTCCGCGGGTCCGTTTGATCTTTGAACGGCAGATTTCATTTTGCCATTTGCCAGCAACGATCACAATCCGTTTTGGTCGATAACCCGGGCAAGTTTTGAAACGTAAACAAATTCTCTCGTTTGATCGGCTGGGCCTGTCGGACAAAATGATGGCGACGCTGAAGAAGATTGGTTACGAGAAACCGTCTCCGATCCAAGCCGGCGTCATTCCGTTGGCAATGGACGAGTTTGATGTCATCGGGCAGGCTCGCACGGGAACCGGAAAAACCGCCGCATTCGCGATCCCCATTCTTGAGCAGCTGGATCTGGAGGTCCGCAAACCCAAGCCGCAGGCATTGATCCTGACACCAACTCGTGAACTGGCGGTGCAAGTCGAGAACGAGTTCCGTCGCATGTGTGACGAACGAGAAGTTCGCTGCTGCTGTCTGTATGGTGGGCGTCCGATCAAAAAGCAGATCAGTCAGCTTGAGAAGGGCTGTCACGTCGTTGTGGGTACACCGGGGCGAGTGATTGATCACCTTAATCGAGGCACCTTGAACATCGACCAGTTGTGGTTTGTGGTTCTGGATGAAGCCGATCGTATGTTGGACATCGGGTTCCGGCCTGACATCGAAAAGATTTTGCGTCGCTGCCCCGAGGAACGTCAGACGATGTTGCTCAGCGCGACGCTGCCTGAAACGATCATCAAGCTGGCCAAGACTTACATGTACCAGCCGAAAGTTGTCAATTTCTCGCAGGGTAGCGTGGCAGCGGACACGATCGAGCAGTTCTACGTTACCGTGCCGGGCGAGATGAAGTACGACACGCTGGTGAAATTGCTGAAACGCGAACAGCCGGAGCAGTCGATCATCTTCTGCCGCACCAAGCTTGGAACGGAAAAACTTTACCGCAAGCTTTACAAGTCGAATCAATTCAAAGGCGTCGCCACGTTGCATGGCGATATGACTCAATCATCGCGTGATCGAGTGATGAAGGATTTTCGTGCTGCAACGGTGCGTTATCTGGTTGCGACGGACGTTGTTGGTCGGGGCATCGACATCACGAATGTTTCACACATTATCAATTACGACATTCCTGAGTTGAGCGACGATTATGTCCATCGGGTGGGGCGAACGGGGCGAATGGGCAAGCAGGGCGTCGCGTTTTCCTTTGTGCGGCCCGATCAGGGGAACGAGCTGACCAGCATCGAACAGAAGATCAACACACAACTCAAGAAAGATCCGTTACAGGAAGAGATTGATAGAATTCGTGCTGCGAACGAACCCAAACGTGCTGCGCCGGCGAAGCCCAAGTCTCGATATCGCCGAGGGTTGTAGTGGTCTGTGATGGACAAGGATTCTCTTGCTGCCGCGCTGCGAAATCCTGCCATGACCAACGCATGGCTGACTGAGGCCGGGTTTCGGAACATGGCCGCCAGCGCCACGAACCTGCAACGCGTAGCAGGCATCTGGAACTTACGGCCGCGTACCAATGACCTGTTGGCTCGACTTCAGGATCTGCTACCAACGGTCAGCGATCCAGATATGGCGATCAATTATCTCGAGCGTTTTTTGGTCTCCGAATCACTTGCCGATGTGAACGATCGCGCTTCCATTCTGGACGACACGATCTCGCAGGATGACGCGGCGCTGTCTGATCTGTTGACTTTGTTCTCTTCCAGCCAGTATCTGGCCGACCTGCTGGTGAGCCAACCTGATCAGTACGTGAGGCTGCGAAAGACAAAAGGGAAACGATGCACTCGCGAGGTTCTGGACGCTCAACTGATTCCACTCATGGAAGCGGTCGAGACAGTGGACGACGCGATGCGAGTGCTTCGACAGTTCAAACATCAACAGACCCTGCGGATTGCCTTCGGTGACTTAATCGAGGACCATCGAGTTGAATTGGTCGCCGAGCAGATCTCGTATCTTGCCGCCTCAGTATGCCATGGAGCGCTGACTTGGGCGCGGCGTCAACTGGAATCGCAATGGGGAATGCCGCGAAAGCGAGACGGAACAGATTGCCAGTTCGTCATCCTGGCGATGGGAAAGCTCGGCGGGCGTGAGCTAAATTACTCCAGTGACATCGATCTGTTCATGATATACGAACAGGACGGATTTCTGGAAAAACAGTCAACTGGGAAGACGACGCGCTCCAACGATCTGTTCTTCGAAAAGCTGACACAGATGATTGTGAAGTTGCTCAGTGAGGACACGGCTCTCGGTCGGCCCTACCGAGTCGACATGCGGTTGCGGCCACATGGCTCTCGCAGCAAGGTTTGTCATTCACTGCGATCGGTTCTGCGTTATTACGATTTGCAAGGTCGGACATGGGAACGTCAGGCATTGATCAAGGCTCGTCCGATCGCTGGGGATCTCGCGCTGGGGCAGGGGATGATGCGTCAGCTTACTCACTGGATCTACCGGCCGAACCTTAGCCACACGGATATCTCAGGCATCAAAGCGTTAAAACGAAAGATCGAGCGCCGAGCCTATCTGGAAGGGGAAGATCAGACGAACATCAAAACGGGGCGGGGAGGCATTCGCGATATTGAATTTGCGATTCAGTTCCTGCAATTGCTGAACGGTTGTCTGTTGAAAGAGGTCCGTGGCAACAACACCTTCCGCGCGATCAAGCGATTGGAACGAGCCGATTGTCTGACGGTCAAAGAAGGGAATCTGCTTTACCACAATTACAGCTGGTTACGGAAGTTGGAGCATCGCTTACAGATCGTTCATGATTTACAGACTCACACACTTCCCGGTGGTTCGAACGAGTTGACAGTCGTCGCGCGGCGGATGGGCTACGTGGACACGACGCATCAGTCCGCGCTGGATCAGTTCCAAGCGGACTTGAAGGAGAAAACGGAAACCAACCGTTCCATCCTCAATCACTTGCTGCACGGTGCGTTCAGCGCGTCGTTGGGAAAACCGAGCAACGGGGACGGAGTCGAGGCGGAGTTGAATCAAGAGAATGTGCCTCCTGAAGTGGACTTGATTTTGGATGCTTACCCAGGCGAGGTGATGATTCGCGAAACGCTATCGCGATACGGGTTTCAGGACGAAATGCAGACCTATCAGCGTCTGATGGAATTGGCTCGCGAATCGACTCGATTTCTTTCGCCTCGTCGCTGTCAGCACTTCTTTGCTGCGATTACTCCGGCGCTGTTGCGCGAAGCGTGTTTGATGCCGGACCCTGACGCGACGCTGGTGTCGCTGGCGACGATCAGTGATTCTTTGGGGGCCAAGGGTGTCTTGTGGGAACTGTTTAGCTTTAATCCTCCGACGCTGCGACTGTACATCCGCATGTGCGCGCTGACGGACTATCTAGCTTCGATTTTGAAACAAAATCCTGGTATGATCGATGAGCTGATGGATGCGATGCAGTTGCAACAACTTCCGACGCGAGCGTGGCTTGACAAGAATCTCACGGAATTATCTCGTGGTGCCGAGGATCTGGCCTTGGTGTTACACAGTTTCAAAAATACGCAACACATGCGGATTGGAATTCGCGATCTGCTGCGTCGAGACGAAATTCGCGACATCCATCACGCGTTGTCCAATGTGGCCAGTCTGTGCCTTGAGTCAGTCGCCCGCCAGCACTACGAGAAAATGATTCGGCGCTATGCGGGCAAAGGGAAAGCTGAATTTCTGCTGAACGATTTTGAGTGCCCATTTGTGATTCTGGGCCTAGGAAAGCTGGGTGGTCAGGAGCCGAATTACCACAGCGATTTGGATGTGATTTTTCTTTACGATTCTTCATCAGGAATCGAGGACCATCTTGCGCCGGAGGTTACAGCGCCGTTCTTTTTCAGTGAACTGGCAGCAGGAATCACTCGATTCATTACGCATTCACCCCGTCATGGACAGCTGTATGAAATCGACAGCCGATTAAGACCGACGGGAAAAAGCGGAACTCTAGCCGTTTCGCTGGATGAGTTTGAGCGATATTTTTCTTCGGACGCCGGACAGCTTTGGGAACGCCAAGCCCTGTGCAAGGCTCGGCCCGTGTTCGGTGAAAAGGATTGTTCTTCGCGAGCCATGGCTTTGGTCAAGCGAGTATTGCAAGGCCGGTCCTGGACTTCGGAAATGGCTGAATCAATTCGAAACATGCGTGCAGCAATGGAAAAGGATTGTAAATCTTCCAATCTAAAACGAGGCGTGGGAGGAACGATCGACATCGAGTTTTCGATCCAAATGCTGCAACTGAAACATGCGCAGGATGATGATCGGGTACTCGTGCCGGGAACCTTAGCTGCGATTTCTCGGTTGGTTGCTGGCGGATTTCTGGGAGAGGATCGTGGCAGCCAGCTGGCAGAGTGTTATGGCCAGTTGCGTCGTGTTGAGGCTCAGCTACGGCTGATGAACACGACGGCGCGTCATGATCTGCCCTCTGATCCAAGTCAGTTGGCCAAGCTGGCGATGTTGTTGGACTACGCCGATGCGAGCGAAATGCTCGATTCGATCGGGGCTTGTCGTCGCGTGGTTCGTAATCATTTCGATGCGTTGTTTGATCAGCAATAAGCTTGATTTGCGCGGGTTCAAGGGCGCATTTTTAAGTCACCATGCTTGGCTTCAAGATTTCATGCGGTCAATCACTCGTCTATCTAGGATCCAGAATGAGGTAGCGTTGTTCCGACGAGCTAGGGTACGATGAATCTGCACCACAACACGGAACCAGCCCCCGCAACCGATGGAAACGACGCTTCACCGACAACTGAAAGACTACTTCCGACAGTCGGATTCTCAACTGGAGGTCCGGTTGGGCCGATACCGGATCGACGTAGTCAATGGCAATCGCTTGGTCGAAATTCAGCGCAGTGGTTTGGCTTCGATTCGCAGCAAAGTTCAGAAACTACTGGAAGATGGACACGTTGTGGATGTGGTGAAGCCGTTGATTCGACGAAAACGGTTGGTGAAGCTTGACTCGATCGATGGACGACAAGTCGATCGACGTTGGAGCCCGAAGAAGGGCACCGTGTTGAGTATTTTTGACGAGCTGCTGTATTTCACACGAGTGTTTCCTCATCCCAACCTGACTTTGATCACGCCGCTGATCGACATCGAGGAGATCCGTTATCCGGGCCAGGGCAAGCGTCGTCGACGCAAGAAAGATGCGTTTCAGGTCAAGGATCAGAAAATTCTGGAGATGGGTGAAATGGTCAGCTACTCGACCGTTCGCGATCTCCATCAGCTGTTGCCCGCCGAATTGCCAAGAAAATTTGACACCGCCGAATTGGCCAAAGTGTTATGCGTTCCTCGCTGGCAGGCTCAGCAGATTGCCTACGTGTTGCGAAAGACGTCGGCTGCGATCGAAACAGGGAAACGGGGCAACGCAATCGTTTGCCGACTGGCGACTGTGAATGAATCAAAGAAACAATTGATCGCAAAACGACCCAAGCGGAAACCAAAGTGTTCGCCTGGTCAGACGCTGCTGGATGGCAAAACACGTCCTTCAAAGGCGGCGGTCACGCAACAACCGAAGCGACGCAAAACAACGATCAAGAAGCCAACCAAAGTGGCATAGCCGTCGGAGTCTCGTTACAGCGGCGTTGGAGGCGACCTGAATGGTTGAATCGTGTCGTTAATTATTCTTTGTCAGCCCGCTGGTTGACGTGAAAGGAAGAACGAGAATTTACGAAAGGAGTATCCCCATGTCAGTTACGGAGCCCGCCAAAGCGATTTATGAATCCGAGTTCCGCGAATCGATGGAACGTGAAGACTGGGGGAAGTTCATCGCAATCGAACCTGATTCTCGAAGATATTATGTTGGGGACACGTTCATGGACGTTGCGTTGCAAGCGAAGAATAAGATCCCAAACAAGATGTCGTTTGTCATCAAAATCGGTTCCGATGCAGCAGTTCATATTGGTGGAGCGCAAAAAAAACCGGGACGAAAATCGTTCCGGCTTCTTTGATTTAGCAAATTTCGTTGTCGCACTACGGTGAAGCTTCGGCTTCCGCCTTGGCTCGTGCTTCGCGGAGGCCTCGACTAAGAATGTCGCGGAGCATCGGAGAGTAGTCCTCGAACTTCGCTTCGTCCGGCGCGCCGTTAGAGTACTGGTAGATTGCATCGCGGGGTTTTTTGCCCAAAGCGATCAATGTCGAACTGACCGTGCCGTAGTCCTTCTCATGGATGACCATGCTGGGACGATTCGGAGCGATCGGAGGACGAGCCAGCACTTTACTGGCAATCGCTAGGAACTTGACCGGTGAGTCGAGCGTTTGCAGCGTCAGCAGTCGGCGAGCCATGGCGACTCGTTCGTCACGAGCATCATCCATGTCTTTTTCGCTGACGATCCGAAGGCCCTGTTGAAGCTCGGACACGTTCACGTCGTTTCCAGCGTGAATGCACCAGCCGTTATCGTAGTCCGCGACGACAAAGTTCGCTCCGTCGTACTCGCCCGAATCCAGTTCCTCAAGCGCCATGTCGACGGCCTGTTGAGCGGAATTGCAGCGGAGCATCTCGCGTGCCAAGGCTCCTCGCGATTTCGGGCTAACGGGCGAGTCGAATTTACGGCGTCGAATCACTCCTACGAACAATCCATTCTGGTTGACGCCAAGGCAAGTGCCGCCGGTCGTCTGGTCCATGCTGGCCAGAACTCGGGGTTTGCCGGACTGAATCGAAGGAGCGGGGCAAATACGCTCGAAGGGCTCATCCCGGTTGAAAGCGACCAGAATCGGCGCCTCGGGAACCAGTTTATAAACTACTGCCAGTAGGCTCATAGGGTTCACTTTTCCAAAGAACAAGTAACGATCATGCGTCGTCAGACGCAAGGTTTTTACGGGCGACAGAGCCGCTTTTCACTTTCCGTGCAATGGACCACTTTATCGTAATCAACACCGATAAACACCCGAAAAAATGGGGGGCTCGCTGAGAATCAGCGTTTTTCGGCCAAACTCGCCTTATCCACTCGGAAAATTCAATGTAAAGTCAACCGACCCTAGGTTTGACGTGTCGCACTCAACCCACAGGTCGCGAAATCAGACCGAACTTTGAACAGGTTTTCCGCATTTCGCATCACCCTTGGCCTTGGTTTTGCTCTGGTTTAACCTCGTCCAGCATTGGCTCGGCTTCCCCCGAGGCACCCCACCATTCGACCAACTTCCGTCGCCGTGTCGTCAAATAGACGTTCTCGGCGTCAGCAACTTACGGACAGCTCATTGGCAGCAACATCTCTCAGCGCGATCTCGATCCTCGCTTGTAATTACGCGGTTGGCGCAAGAAAGGTTCCCAACGAAGCTTTGGCAGACTTGGGGTGTGACGCAGATTGGATCGTCAAGCGGACGGGCATCAAGCAGCGGTTTCAAATCGGACCTAATGAGGCGACCAGTGATCTCGCGATTGCGGCTGGCCAATATTGCTTGGAAGCGGCCAACGTGTCACCTGAGGACATCGATCTGATCGTTGTAGGAACGATGACGCCCGATCATTTCACGCCCTCGGTCGCCAACCTGGTTCAGCATGGTCTTGGGTGTCAGGCCGCCGCGATCGACGTGAACGCGGCTTGTAGTGGGTTCGTTTACGCGCTGGTTACTGCCGCTCAATTCGTCAAAACGGGTTGCGCCAAGCGAGCGTTAGTGATTGGCGCCGACGCGATGACGACGGTGTGTGACCCGCAGGACGTGAAAACCTATCCGCTGTTCGGTGACGGAGCCGGTGCGGTTCTGTTGGGACCGGCGGATGAGTCCTCGGGCGGAACCGGGCAGCAACCAGGCATTCTGGCATACGAGTTGGGCTCGGACGGGGGGCAGGCGAATTGTCTGTTGGTACCGGGTGGTGGTTCGCGACGGCCGCTAAGCGCGGAAGTACTTTCTGACCGCAACAACTATCTGAAGATGGACGGCCGAACGGTTTTCAAATGGGCCGTTCGATTGATCCCGGAAGCCATCAACGAGATGCTGGACCAATCTGGATTGCAGCTGGACGACATCGACCTGATCGTTCCTCATCAAGCGAACGTGCGGATCATCGATGCGGCGATCGAGGCGATGGGGATCGAACGAGAAAAATTCGTGGTCAACCTTGATCGTTTTGGCAACACGTCCGCCGCGAGCGTCCCGATCGCGTTGGCCGAAGCGCTGGCCGACGGTCGCATCCAGCCCGGCAAGATCATCTTGATGCTTGGGTTCGGCGCTGG
>CALFWL010000200.1 GCA_937928215.1 uncultured Pirellulaceae bacterium
TTGACCGAATGATGGTTACGGGTGGGTAACCCGCAATCGGCAGCAAGCTTTTAGAGGAATTTGTAGATCGCTGTCAATGGACGAAAATCATCATTGCAAATCAGGGGTGTAAGTCGCGGTTTGCGCCCGCAAAAACAAGGGTTTATCGGTTTTGCAAGCCACGACGTACACCCGCAAATCAGCAGGATCCAAGGCGTATGAAAGCTAAGCATTTGCGAACAAACAGAGTTTGCTGAACAGTTGGCAATGGGCTCCAGTTTGATTTTTCGTGAGATTGATTTGGCGTTGGCGGTGTCTCATTGAGCCGCAAGGGTCGCGCCCCGAGGCTCGGCGTCGCCTGAAGCTTTTGTTCCACGCTTTTCGTGAGGGTGCCCGCAGGTTTTTAGCTGGGGAGGAGGGAAGGCTCCGCCCGCCTCCATGCCGATGCAGTCGCGCATATCTCCGAGCTCAGTGACAAGTGCGTCATGCGTGATCTGGCAAACGCTCAGGTAGTCAGTCAACGATGAGTTAAGGCCGAGCGGCTTGTTAGAGTCGTTTTTCGTTCCGCGAAAGCAACGTGTCACGCAACTTTTTCCGGCCAAAAAACGACGCTTATTTGCCGCCCGATCCTGATCGGATTTCTCGTTCGGGCATTGAGGCATTGGACGGTCCAGAAGCCTGAAGGCGTCCGGAGCGAGTTGTCTTTGTCTTCAAAGCCGACGATGGATGTCATGCGGACTCGGCGGCGTCTAGGTTCAACTGAGTCGCGACCTTTCTACAAGTTTCGGCAATGCCGACTGCGTCCAATTTCAGATCGGCCAGCACCTCATGCCGATCGGCGTGTTGAACGAATTCGTCTGGAATGCCAATGCGGTGGATTTTGCGTGCATCGAGCCCCAGTTGGTTTGCGGTCTCCAGAACCGCGCTGCCGAATCCACCCATGAGCATGGCTTCTTCGGCGGTGACCACGAACCCCGTGTTTTCAATCGCATCGCGGATCATGCCGTTGTCGAGAGGCTTAACAAACCGAGCGTTCACGACGGTGACATCGAGTCCTTCCATGGCGAGTTGCTCGGCGGCAGCCAAAGCGGCTTCCAAGGGTGTTCCGCAAACGATGATCGTGCCATCGGCACCTGATCGGAGTGTTTCCGACTTTCCCAGTTCGATCGGTTGGAGTTCACGTTTGATTTCGGCAGCCGCTGTTTTGGGATAGCGAATCGAGCACGCGACTTCGTGTCCAAGCGAAAAGTCCAGCATCGCCCCAAGATCGTTTGCGTCGCCCGGAGCCATCACAACCATGTTGGGGAACATCCGCAGATAGCCATAGTCAAACGTGCCGTGGTGAGTCGGCCCATCGTTGGCAGTCAGGCCAGCTCGGTCGAGCATGAAAGTCACCGGCAGTCTTTGCAAGCAGACTTCTTGGAAAATCTGATCGTAACTTCGCTGTAGAAACGTGCTGTAAATGTCCACGATCGGCCGCATGCCTGTTTTTGCCTGCCCCGCCGCAAATGCAACCGCGTGAGATTCGCAAATCCCTACGTCGAAAAATCGATCGGGAAATTCTTCTCGCACCGGTTCCAGCTTGTTGCCCTGACACATCGCCGCCGTGATCACGGTGACTTTATCGTTATGCCGCATCTGGTCGGCGATCGCGTCGCGAGCGTGATCGGTGTACGCCTTGGCTCCCGATTTGGACTTCGGAATCGGATTGCCTTCATCGTCGGTCGTGAACGCGGGTGGAGTGTGGAAGTATACCGGATCCTCGGCCGCCGCTTCAAAGCCGTGCCCTTTTTTCGTGATCACGTGAAGCAGTACCGGCCCGTCGATTTTTCGAACCATCGTCAGATACTTCTTCATCAAGCCAATGTCGTGGCCGTCGATCGGACCGAAGTACTTGAATCCGAACTCTTCGAACATCATACCGCCGTGCAGACCCGCCTTAACGCCTTCCTTGATCTGAAACAGCAACCGCTCGGCTGGATCGCCAAGCACGGGAACCTTACTGAGCGTTTTCACGATCTCGTTTTTCACGCCCGTGTAGACTCGGTTGGATCGCAAACGATCTAGGTAAGTCGCCACGCCACCAACACGCGGACAGATTGACATCTCATTGTCGTTCAACACCACCAGCATTTTGCTGTTGAGTTCAGCCGCGTTGTTGATCGCCTCGAACACGATGCCTGACGGAAAAGCTCCATCGCCAATCACTGCGACGCTGTGATTGTCTGTGCGCCCCATCAAGTCATCGCCACTGCGGAGGCCAACCATCGTCGAAACGCTGCACCCAGCGTGCCCGGTCATGAACAGGTCATAATCGCTTTCGGCCGGATTGGGATAGCCCATCAATCCGCCTTTGGTACGAATCGAGCTGAATTCGTCGTAGCGCCCTGTGATCAGTTTTTGCGGGTAGATTTGATGACCGGTGTCCCAGATCAGACGGTCTTTCAGGAAATCGTAAGTGCTGTGCAAAGCAAGCGTCAGTTCAACCACACCAAGATTTGACGCAAAGTGAGCAGCTCGCATGCTGAGCAAGTTGCAAAGCGTTTCGCGGATCTCGGATGCGACCTGGTCCAGTTCCGACAGCTTCATACTGTGCAACTGCTTGGACGATTCGAGCGTCGGTAAAATTTTGGGCGTGTTCGCCATAAGTCAACGAGTCCTCTCCACAACAAATTGAGCCAGCAGATTCAGCGAAGCAGCCGCTTCCCCAAAAGGTTCGACCGCTTCCATCGCCGCCCCTGCCATCTGGCGAGCACGGACTTCGGATTCGGCTTCGCCCAGTACCGCCGGGTAGGTCAGTTTACCTCGTTCGGCATCTTTTCCGGTTTGTTTCCCCATGTCCTCGGATGTCGCTCGAAGATCCAGCAAGTCGTCCACGATCTGAAACGCGAGACCTAGATGCCGGCCGTAATCCGTCAGCCGCTTTCGATCTTCCTGGCTGGCTCCTGCGGTTATTGCTCCCAGTTCCAGCGAGACCGCCAACAGCGAACCCGTCTTGCGACGATGAATTCTTTCCAGCGATTCGAGCTTGGTATCGAAGGGTTCGTCGGAAGTCTCAGATAATTGGAAACTTAAATCATCAATTTGTCCGCCCACCAAATGGCATGGCCCAGCGGCGCGAGCCAAGCGAACCACGCATTGTGCAGCAACTTCGGCAGGCTGAGTGTCTCGGCTGACGACTTCGAAGGCGAGCGGTATCAGGGCATCCCCCGCCAGGATTGCGGTTGCCTCGTCAAATTCAATGTGAACCGTTGGACGGCCTCGGCGGATGTCATCGTCATCCATCGCTGGCAAGTCGTCGTGAATCAGAGAGTAAGCGTGAATCATCTCGACCGCACACGCACTCGGCAGAGCGTTTTTCAAATCGCCTCCGCAAATCCGTGCAGCCGTCAAAACCAGCAAAGGCCGAATTCGTTTGCCGGGAGCCAGCAACGCGTAACGGACTGCTTCGCGCAGACTGTCGGGGCATTCGCCGTCGAACTGAGTATATTCATCCAGCCGTGATTCGATTAATCCTCGCAAACGCGCGACCTCTGGCGCGATCTCCGGGGGAAACAGAGCAGTTTCAGATGCGGACATAACGCGTGTTGTGGGAGGCGGGGCGAAAGAAGAGTAAACGATTTGGGGTCGTGGTCAGCTGTAAGTTTGAACCGTTGTCGGACCCTCAAGGGCAACGATGCCAGATTGACGCAGGAACCGGAGCCGAAGATCGGTCGGTATGAACCGCTAAGGAGCGTGCAACAAACAATTGTCGCCATTCGATCCGCGAAAGTTACCTGAAACGTTGCTATTGCGAAGCGAAAGACGACTTTGACAAACCATATCCGCTCGATCGTAAGGGCAACCTGAACGCCATGGACACATTGTAAACCGATTTAACGCTGTCCGACAGGTTAAAACAGGCTCGACGGATCGTCATCTAGGTCTGGCGAGCCTGTTGCTTGCTCCAGTTCGTCTGCAAGCTCCTGTTCTTCGGTCGGTTTGACGGTTCCACTTTTGCGGCGGGGCGAAGGCTTCCGCCGGGTTCCGCTACCGACATCGTTGGTTGCCGAATCATCAAAGTCTTGGGTTACCAAATTGCCGTCCTTGTCGAGTCTCACCAGCAGCTCAATCTTTCGCTCAGCGGCTTTCAACGCCGCGTGGCAGTTCTTCAAGTGCTTGACGCCCTGCTCATAGCGCTCCAGCGAGTCGCTCAAAGACAACTGGCCGTCTTCCAGTTGGTGGACGACTTCATTCAGCGACTCCAAGGAGGATTCGAAGGAAGGCGCTTCAGGCTTGGCAGACGTTGTTTTCTTTTTTGCCATAAAAACGAATTGGAAAATATGGTGTTGGCACTTGCCAAGAAATAAATGACGGATTTGAGTATTCGAAACCTACGTATTCACCGCCTAATCGCCTTGCAAATCCGCGGGGTATTGTTTCCCGATTGCTCAAGGAAGCAACGTCGTCAATCGTGAACACACCGAGCGGGATAATGCGATTGCCCTACTCTGACGATGTGACTTGACTGACGACCGAGCCATTCGCGAGGCGAGTCGTTATTTTATCGCCAGGTTGGACTTGGCGACAGTCCGTAATGGTTCGATCCTGTTTGTCCGTGGTGACGCTGTAGCCACGAGCCAACACGTTTAACGGGCTGATGGATTCCAGTTTGGCAGCGATCTGCGCGAGCTGTTGATTGGCATTGGAAAGGATTTGTTTGCCGCCTCGATGCAGATCGGACTCCAGATTATCTAAGTGCATCGCTTCGCGTCGCAATCGATCGAGCGGTCTGGCAATCACAGGGCGACTCTGAACCGAATCCAACTGCCGCCTCGCCGATTGAAAACGGTTCATCAGTTGCAGGCCCATGGTTCGTTGGACGTTCCGCAGCCCTGCGATCAAGTCCGCTTGATCGAGCACAATTCGCTCGGCGGCTTCGCTGGGTGTCAGGGCTCTCACATCCGCAACTAGATCGCAAAGAGTCACATCGATTTCATGTCCCACGCCCGAGATAACCGGGATCGAGCATCGATGGACCGCTCGACAAACGACCTCTTCGTTGAAGCTCCACAGGTCTTCAATGCTTCCTCCGCCCCGCGTCACCACGACGACATCTGGTCGACGAGTGAATTGATCACAGACATCGATCGCATTTGCAATTTCTTTCGCCGCGCCGGGCCCTTGAACCTTGGCAGGAACGATCGTGACACGAATGTCTGGCCAGCGGCGCGTCAGCACCTGCAAGAAATCTCGAACCGCGGCGCCAGTAGGGCTGGTGACGACGGCGATGTGCTTGGGATAACGCGGGAGCGTTTTTTTGATCGAGGGATCGAACAATCCTTCCGCGTTCAGTTTTTGATGCAGTTGACGGAACGCCAATTCCAACTCGCCAACGCCCTGAGGCTGAATCTTGCGAATGATCAGCTGGTAGGTGCCACGCTGAGGATAAACGTCGATGTGCCCCTGACAGATCACGTCTAATCCAGTCGTTAAATCGAACCTCAGATTTTCTGCGTTGCCTCGCCAGATGATCGCGTTAAGGGAAGCGGTTTTGTCTTTGAGCGTCAGGTAAACGTGTCCGCTGCGAGCCTGGGTCACCCCCGAAAGCTCACCGCTGACCCACACGGACGAAAAAGCCGACGACAGATTCGACTTGATCGCGTCGGTCAGTTCCGACACGGAGACGACGGGCGCGTTGTTGGGATTCGATGTCGGCATGTAAACGTGGCACTCGATGACTTGCGGAGGCGAAAGGCGCAAAGCGAAAACCGCTGAGGCAACTCAATTAAAACCGATCGCAATGGGTGTTCCGAGTGGGTGTCTCGTTTGATGATGTTTGATGACCAATAATTACTGTGTTGCTCTGAGCTTGAGAACTGGGGTTGGAGTTTCGTTTCGACTCGAATTTCAGTTCGCGAAACGAATCTTCGACTCCAAATTGGAATTTTGACGAAGCACTGGAAGCTGTGCGCGAATGTGTTTCATTGTGGGCGGCCGAAGTGGGGCAAAGCAACATCGCATGTTTGGACCCCATATCAGCCTTATGGGGATTGGTGAATAATTGTCTGTTGGTTAGGCGAGTGCTATCTGTACGCAGGAAAATAATGATTTTCTGAGAATCGCGGTCGTTATTGGCGTTCTCGGCGATAGAATCTGACCGTTGATTCCGGCGAGTACTGGATGACTCGCACGTTAGCTCGTCTCGCCCGCCTATCAAGTTCTCATTCACAGTTTTCATCTGGTCGATGGCAGTCGGGTTTAATCCTGATTCGTCATCAGGCAGATGGAAGACGATAACGGTAATAGTTTATTCATGAGCATTGATTCCACCGCGACCAATCCTACCGATGTTATTGCCGAAAATCTTGATTCCGGCATCGTGCCGACGAAAGAGCCAGAGGCAAGGAAAATTGAAAAGGTGCCTGCTCTTGGCGGACGTGACGCGACCTCCATTCCGCTGCCAGCAAACGTGAATCAGAAGCGAATTTACTACAGTTACCTGATCAGTTTCATCGTGTTTCACTCGTTGGCGTTGCTTGTCTTCGTCCCGTGGTTTTTCAGTTGGACGGGTGTCGCAACGATGGTTATCGGTTCGTATGTGTTCGGCGCGATTGGGATCCCGATCACCTATCATCGATTGCTGACGCATCGAAGCTTCAAGACGCCCAAGTGGTTCGAGCGATTCTTGGTGATCATCGCGCTTTGCAATGGGCAGGAGACACCGGCCCGCTGGGTCGCGTGGCATCGCCTGCACCACCACGAGTCCGACCATCAAGAAGACCCGCACAGCCCGCTGGTCAATTTCCTCTGGTCACATTTCCAGTGGTTGATTTACGAAAACACCAACACGAACAAATTCAGCCTGTACCAGAAATATGCCAAAGATATTCTGGCCGACCCATTTTATATGTGGCTTGAAAAGAAGACCTACGCAGGCGTCGCGATTTTTGCGGCTCACGGAGTCGTGATGTTCCTTGCGGCGTGGTTGATCGGAGGATTGACAATGGGCTTTGGGATGGCAGCGTTCCAATTTGGGTGCAGTGTTTTTGTCTGGGGAGTTGTCGCTCGTATCGTGTTGATGTGGCACGTGACATGGTCCGTTAACTCGCTGGGGCACATGTTTGGGTATCGTAATTACGATACCGACGACCACAGCAGAAACAATTGGTTCGTTGCCTTGATCAGTTCAGGAGAAGGTTGGCACAACAATCATCACGCCGATCAATCTGCCGCGACTGTCCAGCACAAATGGTGGGAGTTCGATTTGAACTATTACATCATCAAATCGTGGTCGTGGGTGGGGCTGGCCCACAGCATTGTCCCCCCGTTGCACAAACGCCGCGCTCGGCAGCAGCGAGCCAGCTGACACTGTTCCGTTTGGCATTCCTGCAGCGTTTTCCATCTAACGAACTGTCTCGAAACAAGTTCCTGATTTGACGACGTGGCGTGTGCTGTTAATCGGGGCTCTCGCAACGAGATCTTTATGAGTTCCACTGCGAGCGTCGGTTAGCATCGGTTGCAGAAAGTCGTGGAGCGACGACAGGTTGTAGCCCCGGCGTTTAACCCAGGCGGAACGCCTTTTCTGGTTCGTGCTGGTCATCAACATGAGTCAGAACCTGATCCAGTTCCTGTCCTTTCGCGGAGCCTGCGAGACTTAACAGGATGGCGAAACTGTGATCCTCGAAGGCATGCAACGCATCCGTCTTCTTGAGGAGCATTTCAAGATTGGAAGCAGATGTTCGTAATCCTGCCTTCAGGCGGAATTCGCTTGCCTTTCGGCTAAAGCCGGTACTACAAAACACAAACTTGGGTTTTGACAGGTTCCTGCGTGATCGTTAACGCGACGCACTACAACAACGTGCGGCTGCACAGCCCTCTGTGCCATCGGGTACGTGACACCAGCGGACAAGCTGGCCAGACGTGCCCAAGAGAACAACGCTCGGCGCGATCGCAGGCTCAAAGAGGCACGTGTGCGTCGCAAACAGAAACGAGATGAGAAACGAAAAGAACAAGTTGCCACACAGGCCGCTTGAGATTACAGTGCAACAATCTGCGGTGGAGGATAGGGCTCTGCTGAGGAGTAACCCGAGCCCCCGCGGTGCCGAAGTCGGAAGTCGGAAGTCGAGCGATACCTAAAAGTGTCGCACGCTTCACTTCCGGGTTTGACCCAATGCGATAAATCTGAGTATGTCAGCGAGTCCGGATGCGTCAGCTTCAGCTGTTTTATTAACCAAACAACTCGAACTCAAAATTCCAGTTCACACTGAACCAAGACTCCCGGAAAGCAAGGAGGATTGCCATTTTGAAGCCTCCCTCAAAGCAATAGGATGCCACTTCAGCTTTAGTAAATCTCCGTGGATATAATA
>CALFWL010000201.1 GCA_937928215.1 uncultured Pirellulaceae bacterium
GCAACCTCATGCCAGTCTAAGGCAGAGCATCGCGCCGCCTTGGGATATTCGAATCGGAAACCCGAAAGCCCCAAAGGGGCGGCCCTAATTGGTTGTATCCGGTACGGTTAAGGTCGCCCCTTTGGGGCTGCAAAGGAGCAAAGATTCCCCGGGGCGACGTTCCACTTTGCCCCCGGGCTGACGTGAAGCTGGCCCTTTGGGCCGAAAGTTGCCGGGGCCAAATTAACCTGCAATTTGACTAACTTGTTGAAACGTCAACATTTTCACCAGCCCAGCCAATGACCTTCCCTCCGCGTGCGTCGTTCGCCCGCACCGCAATTTATTCAACCGTCACGCTCTTGGCCAGATTCCTTGGCTTGTCAACGTCGCATCCTCGCATGACAGCGATGTGATAGGACAACAACTGAAGCGGGATGGCCGCAACGATCGGTTGCAGGTATTCGACGACGTGGGGAATGTAGATTACTTCGTCAGCGACTTCGGCGATTCGTGTGTCGCCTTCAGCTGCGATCGCGATCACGGGTCCGCCCCTAGCCTTGATCTCTTCAAGGTTTGACATCACTTTTTCGTAGATGAACCCTTGAGGCATCACGAACACGCTGGGCGTATTCTTGTCGACCAGGGCGATTGGGCCGTGCTTCATTTCCGCAGCGGGGTAACCTTCCGCGTGAATGTAGCTGATTTCCTTCAGCTTCAATGCTCCTTCAAGCGCGGTGGGGAAATTGTAATGCCGCCCCAAGTAAAGGAAGTTTTCGCAATGCTGGAATCGGGAAGCGATCTCGCGAATCTTGTCGTTTTCGCCCAACGCTTTTTCAATCTTTTCGGGCAATTCCTGAAGGTTCGAAATCATCTTTCGGCCCTTGGAATAACTCATGTGGCCGATGCGCCCCAAGTACAAAGCCAACATCGTTAGCGCAACACACTGCGAACTGTACGCCTTGGTCGAAGCGACGCCAATTTCGGGTCCGGCGTGCAGATAAATTCCACCGTCGGCTTCCTGAGCCACACTGCTGCCGACCACGTTGCAGACCGCCAACGTCGGATGCCCTTTCCGTTTCATTTCACGCAGCGCCGCCAACGTATCGGCTGTTTCGCCACTTTGAGTGATGGCGAAGACAAGCGTGTCGTGCTCCATCGGCGGATTGCGGTAACGAAGCTCGCTGGCATACTCCACCTCGACAGGAATTTTAGCGAGGTCTTCAATCAGATACTCACCGACCAGCGCCGAGTGCCAGCTGGTGCCGCAGGCAGTGAACACAATCCGTTTAACTTTTCTCAAATCTTGAGGCGTCAGGTTCAAGCCGCCAAAAACAGCGGTCGCGTCGTCTTCGCTCAACCGACCTCGCATCGTGTTGCGGATCGCCTCCGGCTGCTCAAAGATTTCCTTGAGCATGTAGTGATCGTAGTCTCCCATGTCGACATCGTTGGATTCGATATCCAGCGTTCGCACGTCATGCGAAACGACTCCTGAATCGCGATGGGCCACTTCCAAGGAACCCGACTTGAGCACCGCCACCTGGTGATCCGCCAGATAGACGATTCGGTCCGTGTAACCGACCAAAGGCTGAGCATCACTGGCGAGGAAATGTTCTCCGTCGCCGACGCCAATGACCAGCGGGCTGCCCAAGCGAGCCGCGAAAATCGCGTCAGGCCATTGTTTGAAAACGATGGCCAAGCCAAACGTGCCTCGCAACTGGCCAATGGTTTCCTTGATCGCTTCGATGGCAATGTCTTGCGTCGGAGGCTTTCCATTGGATTCGCTCAGCCGGTGCTGCACCCGTTCTGCGATCATATGAGCGACCACTTCGGTGTCCGTTTCGGACTTGAAATCGAAACCACGAGCCTTCAATTGCGAACGAAGCTCGGCAAAATTCTCGATCACACCGTTGTGAGCCAACGCAAGAATTTTCGTGTCCGCCCCACCCAGATGCGGATGCGCGTTGGACAGCGTGGCGGCACCATGCGTTGCCCATCGAGTATGCCCAATTCCCAGAGTCGACTTGCTGGGGTCTTCCGCGACCTCGGCAGCCAGCGATGCGATCCGACCGACCGACTTGGTCAGCTTGATCGAATCATCTTCGATCGTCGCAATTCCCGCACTGTCGTATCCTCGATACTCGAGCCGTCGCAAACCCTCCAGCAAAAAATCTTGGGCGACGCGATTTCCGATATAACCAACAATTCCACACATGCTGTCACGACCTAGTTGCTATTTTTGAACGGAAAGTTTATCTGGGTTGATTGTCTTGATTTATTCTTCGGACGAACTTCAAAGCAAGTCACAGCAACCGCCATGCCCGAACGACTGACGCTTTATCCAGCTTCAAGGTTGAGCATTGGGAAAATACGAGTGCTTTGCTTTGTGAGTGCCTTGCTTTGTGACCATTAAAAGTTTGCGCCGGGCAAAACGCAATCCACCGAGCGATAATCAAGTGTCCAAGTGCCGCTCTTCGCTCCGCAAAAGTTGCGTCAAAGTCGCTTTTCGCTCCGCGAAAGCAGCGCGAAACGTTTCTTTCGCGGAGCGAAAGACGACTTTACCCAACCGCTCGGTCCTAGTGCCCAGAAAGTATTTTTAGTTGTGACAAAGCACTAGGTCTAGCATAATTCCCACTTTACAGGGCGCCCGCCAATTCTGATCGGTTGCCGGCTCCCGCCGGATTGACTCAAATCCAAGCCGTCCAATCGGGATAACTGACAATTTCGAATCCTGTATCATACCCTTGAACCTTGTTGTTGACCGCTTTATTCGCGGTTTGCGGGCACCATAAATCAATGAAAACATGGATCGCCGAAGTCATTTCGGTTGGAGACGAACTTGTCAGCGGACAGCGGCTGGACACGAACGCTCAATGGATCAGCCAGCAACTGAATGAGCTTGGAATCCGGACCGCGTTTCACTCAACCGTTGGAGACAATCTTGACCTGAGTCAAACAGTTTTTCGCAATGCCGCAGCCCGAGCCGACATCGTCGTTTGCACGGGAGGACTCGGACCAACCGCGGACGATCTGACGCGGGAAGTGATCGCACGTACGGCAGGCGTCCCGTTGGAGCGAAGAGACGAAGTCGTGGCTCATATCCGCCAAATGTATCGAATCCGAAATCGTGAGATGCCGCTGTCCAATCTTGTCCAAGCGGACTTCCCGGCAGGAGCCACCGTGATCGACAACCCGGAAGGCACGGCTCCCGGAATCGATTTTACTTTTCTTCCAGCGGCTGGACACCATCGACAGTGCCGCATCTTCGCTCTGCCCGGCGTGCCCGCAGAACTGAAGCAGATGTGGTCGTTGAGCGTCCGCCCTGCTCTTCAACGGATGACCGGTGCGTCCTCCGTGATTGTGCATCGGACGTTGCACGTGTTTGGTGAAGGCGAAAGCAAGATCGAATCAATGCTTCCCGACCTTGTCGCGCGAGGCAATGATCCGGTCACAGGTATCACCGCCAGTGCCGCGACGATCACGCTGCGAGTTTCCGCTTCAGGCACCAACGGCGCAGAATGCGAAGAAAAAATCGCTCCGGTGCTGAACACCATTCGTGAACGATTGGGCGACCTAGTGTATGGAGCCGATGGGCAAACGTTAGCCGATGTCGTGATTGGCAAACTAAAACAACGAGGGCAGACTTTGGCCGTCATTGACGCGGGTTTGCACGGTGACGTGGCTTCCGCATTGGCAGTCGCAGATCATGATCGATCGGTGCTGCGTAACGCCATCCTGCCAGCTGCCCAATCATTCGCGACTTACTGCGATCCGCAAAACGGCGCACATGGAATTCCACCTTTGCAAAACGCTGCGGCTCGAATCAAAGACCAGTCCAACGCTGATTTCGGCATCGCCATCGGGCCGCTCAACCGCGATCCGGGAAAAATCGAACGGGGTGAGGCCACGTTCGATGTCACCGCCATCAAGGTTGGCTCAGACGGTGAAGTTTTCACATCGGACGATCGCTACGTCTACCGAGGGCACTCCTCATGGCGGCAGCAACGAGCCGTCAAGCAGGTGTTGAATCAGTTACGGTTCATGATCGGTTGATGAACGGCAACACGACGCTGGGCCGAAACGACACTGGACCAAAAAACATCACTTGATCGATTGTGAGATCGTCGTGAAGGAATCGTGGTTCGCGTTTTCACACCACTCGAACAGCACGGCTTCTACCGTGGTCGGGATCACGCCCGAGTTTTCCATTCGCCGCAACGCCGTTTCATGATCGATCGTGTTTCGCGACCCGACCGCATCGGCGCAAACGTAAACCTCAAACCCGTTGGCGATCAAATCCAACGCAGACTGAGCCACACAGACATGCGTCTCAATCCCAATCAGCACTAGATTGGTCACGCCTTGGTCGGCCAGCGAGCCAAACGCTTCGGCTCCCGCTCGAACGCTGAACATCGTTTTCTCCGCTTTGCCGATCACATTCGCATTCGACAGCAGCAGCTGAACTTCTGGGATGGTGTACCCAAGTCCCTTTGGATACTGCTCGGTGACAACGATCGGAACGTTCAACAGGCCGCAACCTTTGATCATTAACTGAATCTTACGGGAAAGTCGTGCCTCATTCGCCATCGCAGGCATCAATTTTTCCTGAACATCAACCACGACCAACGCGGAGTTGCCAAGCGTCATCAACACAGGACTACGGAACCAGGTCGAGTCATTCGAGGGGTCAGATGGGCTCATAGGTCGCCTGAAAATATTTCAAGGGGAAAGAGGTTTTGGTTGCCTTTACTGATTCCGAGGATAACGGGAGCCTGCGTTCGAAACAATCGCCGCGTCGGGCGGTTGAGCAGAAGTTGTTCAGTTGCGAAAATGGTCGCTCGACCGAACCCATTTGAAGAGCCAACCAAACATGCAGGAAAAATTTCACGCCACCACCATTCTGACCGTCAAGCAGGGCGATCGCGTGGCCATGGGAGGCGACGGGCAGGTCACGCTCGGCAGTGCCGTCATGAAAGCGGACGCCATGAAGATCCGCAAACTTCTTGGTGGTAAAGTGCTGTGCGGGTTCGCCGGCAGCAGCGCTGACGCGTTTGCGTTGCTGGAACGCTTTGAACAGCAACTGAAGGACTCGCCCAATAACATCGTTCGCGCCAGCATCGAACTGGCAAAGCTCTGGCGATTGGATAAATCGCTGCGTCAACTGGAGGCCCTGCTGACCGTGACCGACGGCACGGATATCCTGTTGCTTAGTGGGACCGGTGACGTGATCCAGCCAACGGACGGGATTGTCGGCATCGGTTCGGGTGGCAACTACGCGATCGCGGCAGCACGAGCACTCAAACAACACAGCAATTTGTCAGCCGCAGAAATCGTTCAAGAGTCACTAACCGTCGCCGCGGGCATCGACATCTACACCAACACCAACATTACCGTCGAGGAGCTGTCCGTCTGATGATGGAATTACTCAATAAGCTGAAATCCAACGAGCCCGCTGACGCTGCCGGCACTCCCATGACGCCGCGACAAATTGTGGAACAACTGGACCGCTACATCGTTGGCCAAGCGGATGCCAAACGAGCCGTCGCGGTCGCGATTCGCAATCGATGGCGTCGACAACAACTGGGCGACGACATGCGGCACGAGGTTTCGCCAAAAAACATTCTGATGATTGGCTCGACGGGCGTCGGCAAGACCGAAATCGCTAGGCGGCTGGCGAAGCTGACTGGGGCTCCGTTCATCAAAGTCGAAGCCACCAAGTACACCGAAGTCGGTTACTACGGTCGCGATGTCGAAAGCATGGTCCGCGAACTGGTCGACAACGCGATCGCCCTGATCCGTGCTCGCGAACGAAAACAAGTCGAAGCTCGTGCGAAAGAGCGGACGACCGAGCGATTGCTGGACATGCTGTGCCCTCGTCCCGTTTCGTACGAATTCACTGCAACTTCCGATCTGGTTACCGAAGGATCTGCTGAAGACGGGGGCGAAGAAATTCAAGCCGAGGAAACGTCCAGCTACGAACGAACCCGCGAAAAAATGAAAGCCATGCTGCTTGCCGGGGAACTGGACGAACGAGAAGTCGAGCTGAGTATCGAACAGAAAGTCACGCCCGTGATGATGGGCGGGATGGGCGTCGAAAACATGGATGTCGACTTCCAGGGAATGCTCGAAAAGATCATGCCCAAGCAAACCAGCCAGCGAAAGCTCATTGTCGCTAGCGCCCAACAGGTGATCTTCGATCAGGAATGCGATGCCTTGCTGGACGATGACAAGGTGAACGCGGAAGCCGTCCAGTTGGCCGAAAACTCGGGGATCATTTTCTTGGACGAGGTCGACAAGATCATCGCGGGCGAAGGCAAGTCTGCCGACGTTTCCCGGCAAGGCGTTCAACGCGATCTGCTACCGATCATCGAGGGCACCTCGGTCCAGACGAAATTCGGCTACATCAAAACGGACCACATTCTGTTCGTGGCAGCCGGTGCGTTTCATCGGAATCAGCCCAGTGAGTTGATGCCCGAACTTCAGGGACGGTTTCCAATTCGAGTCGAATTGAACGACTTGACCGAGGATGATTTCATCCGAATTTTGACGGAGCCCAAAAGTTCGTTGACTCGTCAGTACACCGCGTTGCTGGAGACAGAGGGTGTGAAGCTGAATTTCACGCCTGACGGCATCGAAGCACTCGCCAAAGTTGCCTTTGAAGTCAATCAAACGACCATCAACATCGGTGCTCGACGTCTCTACACGATTCTGGAGCGACTGCTGGAAGAACTCAGCTTCGAAGCGCCGGACATGAAGACGGGCAGCGTGTCAATCAACGCGGCCTACGTGACAGACAAACTGAGCGAAATCGTGCAAGACGAAGACCTGAGCCGGTTTATTTTATAGCCCGCGTTTGATTTGCAGCCACGGATCTTCACGGGTGTGCGAATTCTAAATCGGTGTCGATCAGCGAATATCCGTGGCTAAGAAGTCACAACCGTATCGAACTTGGCCAATCGCTAATTTTTGATTGATTCACCTTCGATCAGTCGTTGCTGACCTTTCCCCAGCCGCCAAGCAACAAAAACCCAAACGGCGGTCACGGGCAACATCAACCAGGGAACAACCCCGGTTGCTGATGCGGCTTGGCCGATCCCCGCGTACAGCCTGCTCGCGGCAGCGTCCGATCCTCGTAGCACGACGGTGTCGATCACGTTTTTGGCTTTGTATTTTTCGGAAGGATTGACGACCGTGAACAACACCTCTCTTGCTGGCACCGTCACGCCATAGGCTCCGATCCGCGTCAACACATCGACCAGACCGAGTGCGATCAAGGACGAACTGAACCCCAGCAACACGAAGCAGATTGCATAGACGATCGGCAGAACAGATAAGACAATGCCGAGTCCAAGGCGTTTCATCATTGGGCCGATCAACAAAAATTGGACGACCAGTGTTCCCAACTGGGTGTACAGGTTCAGGCTGGCGAAAAAGGCGGTGCGTTCATCGCGGTCGGGGATTGCTTCTCTGGCGGTATCGGTCAACTGCATATAGACGATCGTTCCGCAGAAACTGATCAACGCGATGTAGCATGCAATCAACCGCAGATAAGGGGACCTACAGACATCACCGATCCCTGCCAACACACCCGACTGCTTTCGTGCCTCTGAATCCGATTCCATGACTTCGTGTTCGGCCAGGTTGGAAGCAGTCACCGTTCGCTGAAGCGAGGAAGCAAGAGTCAGGCCCAATTCCAGCAGCACCGCCGCAATCGCCAACATCCACGCCAGTCCCAGCAATGCTGCCAGCGAAGTCGCAAAAGCAGATCCGACGATTCCTCCCAGCGTTGCACCAGCCGCGATCGGACCGAAAAGGCGTTCACCCTGAGCCTTCGAGAACAGGTCGGCCATCACGCTCCAGAAGACCGATGTCGCGAACAGGATAAAGACGGTCAGCCAAACGAAGAATACTCTGGCTTGCCAGACGGCATGTGCTTCCGGTCCCCAAAACACCCAGCATGCAAACGCAACCAATTGAGCTACGAAGAAATGAAAGACGACATGTGCCAGCCAGCGACGTGGCACGACGGAGGAAACCCAGCCGAATATCGGAACTGCCGCCAGCATGACGAAGAACACGACCGCAAACAGGGTCGGCTTGTCCTCGCTGGGAAGATCCGAAACGAATGACTCGCGGATCGGTCGAAGAATCTGATATCCGGCCATCAACAGAAAGAACCAGCCGAACGCAAACGCGACCCAAGTTCGTTCTTGCTTCTCAATTGACATTCGCGGGAACATCTTCAAATCCCAAACGCGATGGAAGGAAGGGATGAGCGATCTGATTCAGACATGTTGCCCTGCCAGCCAGCCGGTGCTGAACGCGGATTGAAAATTGAATCCGCCAATGTAGCCGTCCAGATCAAGCACTTCGCCAGCGAAAAAGAGATTGGACTGAAGCTTGCTCTGCATCGTTTTGCTGTCCACTTCTTTCAGATTGATTCCGCCTGACGTGACTTCGGCTTTCTCGAAGCCAAGCGTGCCGCTGACTCCGAATGGCAATCGCTTAACCGAATCGACTAAACGCTGGAGGTCAGCCTTCGAAAGTTCCGCGTTGCGAGTCGCGGGGGCAACGCCAGCCTGCAAGAGCAGCTGATCAGAAAGCCGTCGCGGAAAATCGTCGGCCAGCAATCCGGACGCCTGTTGCTTGCCCTCGTTCGATTTCTTTTCCGTCAATCGATGGAGCAGTGCTTCGTGTTTGATCGACGGCAAGAAGTCGCAAACCAGCCGCAGAGTTTTTCGGCTGGGATGTCGTGCGACTTCGCGGCTGACATCCAGCGGGGCCGGGCCCGAAAAACCAAAATGAGTAAACAGAAAAGAACCCTCGCGACTGGCCAAGCATTTGGGCTTGAGCTTTCTCTTTGACGTGGTCGAGCCTTGACCTTCGATCACGTTGTCGGCTATCGGATCTTCAAACAACTGAAGATACGTTCGCTCGATCGTGATGCCCTTCAGTTCGTTCGCCCACGCCTGCCCGTTGAGCAGCGGAACCAAGGCCGGAGCGGTGGGTACGATCGAGTGCCCGAACTGTTCGGCCCATGCGTAGCCATCGCCCGTTGTCCCGCATCCCGGATAGGAAAGGCCTCCCGTCGTAATCAGCAGCGACTCACACGTCAACGTTCGGTCGTTACCATCCGCGTTACCACCCGCGACATGAACCGCGAAACCATTGGCAGTGCGTTCAATCCGGTCGACCGCAGATTCGGGCTTGATCGCAGCGCCAGCATTGACCACCATTGCCACCAGCGCATCACGGACATCGATGGCGCGGTTGCTGACCGGGAAAATTTTCCCCGTGTCTTCGACCTTCGTCGCGACGCCAGCGGCTTCGATCAATTGGATGACTTCCGTCGGAGGCAGTGCCGCCAGCGCTGAATGCAGGAAGCGACCGTTGCGGCCGAACGCTTTGATGATGCCGGCGTTGTCACAATGGTGAGTGATATTGCAACGAGTGCCACCGGAAATCAATATCTTGACGCCCAGCTTGCGGTTCTTCTCCAGCAGCAAGACTCGACGGCCTCGGCTGGCCGCCGAAGTGGCTGCCATCAGCCCAGCTGCACCGGCTCCGACCACGATCACGTCGTACGGCAAGTCGCAGATTGGAATCACTCCTGCTGTAATGCGAGTGGCCGATCGGGGATCATCCGACGGTTGTCAAAACTTTGCCGCATTTCGAATCGTGTTCATGAATCGTGTCCTTAGAAGCACGTGACGCATCTTTCGATCGGACGGGGAGCGGCGAGCATAGAATCTGTTGCTGTTCCGCATCCAGTTCCAGCTCTGCCGTTTTCCCTGTGACCCAAATTTGACGTGCGTCTGCGGAGCAACAACAAGTGCAGACAAGTGACTTGACGATCTCGCTTCGAAAATCTCGATTCGGCTTGCGGCCTGAGACCAGTTTACTGACCCGGATAGGTCGAGCGAAACTGGGGGGTTTGCTGAGGTCGCTGGACACCCCCGGTCGGCTGCGAGCGAGCCCCGTCATGGGTAAACGACTGGCGAGCCGGTACCTCGGTTGAACTGGCTGAATTCTGGCTGGCAGCAGCCTGACGCTCGTTCTCTTCTTCCTCGTCCAGCAGCACTTGCAGCAGCTTTGAAATACAAAGCTTGTTCATGCTGGTCTTGTGGTCAGCCGCCTCTGCCTTGAGGGCTTCGTGCAGGCTTTCGGGAAGCCGAACAGTGATCACTCGCGTGGCCTCGTTCTTCCCGCTGGAGTTGGCTTTTTTGTTCCTCAGATTCGCGACCATCGTCTGGATATCCGCGAACTCGGGGGACTGCTCGAACAGGACATATTCTGCCTGGTCCGGGAAGACATTGCGGGCGGCTCCGTTAACCCCCAAAACTTCCCGAAAGAATGTGACCCAGTCTGGCCGACCTTGAAATAGCTGCTTGGCAACTTGAAGAACTCGCTGGCAGCGAGCGGTAAATTCCTGATTCTGAGTGATTGTTTCAGTCACAATTGACTCCTTCCGCATGTGCGTCTGTAGGGATGATTGTCGTTTGAGGCGTACGCTGCTGAAACAGCAAACGTGAGCCTCTTTCGTCGCTTCCATCATCCGAGCCAGACAAATGCGACTGCTGATGTCTTGCCAGTGCTTGCACTTAGGGCAATTCCTCCAATTTGCAAATACGCCGTGCAGTGCTGCCTGAATTATGTGCACGAAACATGTGCACAAAAGATGTGCATCGACCGGTGTCCCAAAAGCTAGGTGTCCCGCGACAGGTTTTCTGGATTTTCCTGCGAATAAGTTGGCCGTTTGGGCGTCCGGCCCCCCGCGTGGACACCAACGGTCCGGACGACCAGAACACATCGCACCAAGGAGGGGAAGGCTCCGTCCGCTCTCGGGCGTCGCCCCCAGTAAAATCAAATTCTGCGAAAGTCAAACTGGTGGTCGGTGACAACTTGATTGCGGGGGCAGTGGGTTTCGTCAGAAGTCCTCTTGCTTTGTCATTTACGGGGTCTTGCGAATCCCGCCCCGACAACACCCCGCATCTTTGATGTCCCAGGCCACTAAGCCAGCTCTTCGCGGCAGCGGATCAGCAGGTCTCGGGTCTTGGCGACCCCCTCCAGCTCAGGAATTCCACCGCCTTCGAATTCGACCCCCACGTATCCTCGGTAGCCAGAATCTTTGACCATTGTCAGCATCTTGACGAAGTCGGATTCGGTCTCATTTCCGTCTTTGTCAAACGCTCGGCTCTTGGCACTTACGGCTTTG
>CALFWL010000202.1 GCA_937928215.1 uncultured Pirellulaceae bacterium
CTGGGCACTTCTAGCAACATTGGTATTAACGGGATTATTGTCAACGCTTCGGATCGAAATTCCGGCGACTTCATCTCGGGCAGAGGAGTGCTCACGACGAGAGCGTTGGTCCTCGGCGGCAAGAACAACACGGTCAGGAATAGTACGTTCAATAATCTGTGGCAGGCTGCGGTTCGTGTTCCCGGCGCCGATAATCGCATCGTCAACAACAAATTCCTGAATTCCGGTTTGGGTAACGGTGCCGGTGGAGTCGCCCTATCGCAGACCGGCCCTCGTACGCTCGTCAGCTACAACACCTTCGTGAACATGGGGCGGATGGCAATTGGAGGCAAACCCAACCAAGCAATCGTTGAGCACAACTACTTCGAAAAAACCAATCTGCTGTCGAATGATGCCGGTGCGATTTACATCGGTAAGGTGGTCGACCTGAAGGAAACCATCTTCCGTAGGAACATTTTCAATAACATTAGGGGCGCCTTCACCGGAGGCATCTATATTGACAACAATGGTAGCAATGCGGTGATCCACCATAACATTGTGGTGAACTCGGACTTCGGAATCATTACGAATCGGCCTAACAAGAATATTAGGATCTACAACAACACGATTCACGCCAGTGTTCCAAATTCAATCTTTGCTGGTGGCAACGGTGCCCAGAATGGTCCGGCCGCCAACAGTCGTGTCGCAAATAATATCTACGTCAAGATTGCGTCGAACCTAACCAAAGAGCCTGGAGGTGTGAAGCTCGAAGGCAATGTCCGGGTCACCAACAACCCGTTTGTGAATGTCAGTAAGCGAGACTTCCGTCTCAAAGCGGGCACAGCTCCGATTAACAAAGGAGTGGTCATTAAGGGCGTGACCGACGGATTTACGGGAAGTAAACCCGACGCCGGTGCGGTCGAGTTTGGTAGTGCCATGTTTGTTGCCGGCGCTAACTTTGCCAAGCCACCAGCAGAAAGCAAGCTTCGGTATCGATGGAAGAAACTGCCATAGTTTGCTGGGTCTGTCTTGCTAAAGCGATGGCCGAAGACGAGATGGAGTCGGTCGGATAGCGCACGTGAAAATGCGAGAACCTAACTTACTGATGGGTGGCTTTCATGCCGCTCATCAGTTTTTTTACAGCCCAGAAAATCCGATCAGCGAATCCCTGACGACATGCCTTCTCTCTGGGGGATCGTTGGCCGGAAAAGTCTCGTTTACACGAACGCCTCCGAGATCATTGGCAATCGGAATTCGATGGCGTTAAACTCGGACTATCGAACGGTGATCGTAACGGCGACACGACCGTTGAGCAGTTGATTGAGGGACTGGCTAATCTTTCTCGTCCACGCCGACCAACAATGTGGCGAGCGTTGTGGCTAGGTTGGTTAGTGATTGATCGTCGGGCAGTGTTACCGTTAAGCGGGAGCGACCCGTTTCATCTTTCTCAATACAGTTGGTTAGGCCAGCAGTGACTTGCTCGATCATTTTTTCGTTGGGCTTGTTTGCTGCATGGGCTGGTGACTGTTGGACCAACTGGCCCAGAAAGTTGAAGACAGCGCCGAGCATCTCGCCGCCAGCCGATGCGACGCGTTCTTGATGTTCACGTTGGGCGGCAAACGATTGTGAAGCCGCCAAGGCATTGGCCTGCAGGGACTCGTCCAGTGGAGCATCCGCTTTGTGGCCAATCAGGATCTCCAGCCGCCGCCGCATTTCTTCAAAACCACTGGTCATTTGCATCTCGTCCACTTCGGATTCAGGGTCGAGTGCCGCCAGAGCCAGATTTCGTTTGTCGTCGAGTGTTACCAGCAACTGTTCTTCAAAGGTGTCCTGCGTAACAAGCAAGTAGACCTGAACCGGATCTTTCTGCCCCATCCGATGAGCCCGTGCGATGCGTTGTTCCAAAATGGCCGGGTTCCATGGCAGGTCGACGTTGATCACGGTGTTGGCAGCCTGCAGGTTCAGCCCTGTCGAGCCAGCATTGGTCGTGATAAATAGCTGACACTTCGGGTTGTTTTGAAATTCATCTACCAGCATCTTTCGCTTCTTCTGTGGCACACTTCCATCAAGTCGCACGTAGCTGAGGCCCTGCCGTTGCAGAATTTTTTCAATCAGACCCAGCATGGTGGTCCACTCGCTGAAGAGAACGACCTTGCGGTTGGGATCAACAAACAGCTGTTGCAACAGTTCGTCTAGTCGGTCCAATTTGCTGCTGTACGACGGTTCTTCCTTGTTGTTAAGAAACGTGCTGTCGGCCGACATTCGGGCCGCCAGCAAGGCTCGTTGCAGTCGCAGAAAATCCATCTCAGTAAAGTACGATTTGCCCACAATGCTGGCGACGATCTGGATGTTCGCATCATTAATCCGTTTTTGTTCGTCGGTGGGTGTAATGCGAACGATCTCGGTCGTGCGTGGCGGTAGCTCGGTCAGAACGTCGTCACGAGTGCGGCGAAGCATGATCGGAGCCAGCGTTTTTCGCAGTTCGGCCAAGTTTTTGTAGCCCAGCACCTTACCCGCTTCGTCAACCACTCGGTGCCGGTTGAAGAAGCGAAAACCTGGCCCCAATCGCCTGTCGTCAACAAACTGCACGACGCTGAATAGCTCACCCAGTCGATTTTCCAGTGGCGTTCCGGAAAGCACGAGTGCATATTTCGATTGCAGGCTTTTGACGATGCTGGAAGTTTTGGTTTCCCAATTCTTGATCCGTTGACCCTCGTCCAGAATGATCAAATCCCACGGCACCGGTTCAATGTATAGATGGTCGCGCAAAACCTGTTCGTAATTGCAGATTGTGAAGAATGAATCGTTGCGGTACTGGTTGGCACGTTCCTGAGCCGAGCCGAGAATCAGCTGACTGTCACGATCGCTGAAGCGAGCAATTTCGGCCGCCCATTGGCTCTTGAGCGACGTTGGACAGATGACCAGCACCTTGCGAAGATCGGCTTCACGAGCCAGCAATTCGGCGACGCCGATACCCTGAATTGTTTTCCCCAGTCCCATATCGTCCGCCAAAATCGCTCGACCGGCACCGACGGCAAATGCGACCCCGTCCACTTGATAGGGAAGCAGTTCTGTTTTCAGCAGCGACTTGCGAAGTGGATGGTTCGCCGGATCGCTTCGCATCTCTTTCACTAGTCCCTCGACACGTTGCTGATGCAGACGTTGGTCGACGTACTCGGCAGCGTCGGGTCGAATGTTGACTCGATAGCCGGCGCGTTCCAGTTTCGAAACGGTGCGAATCAGGCCGGAAACATCATTCGAATTACGATCGAGCAGCTTTCCGGCGATTTTCTCGGCTTCGGAATCGATCTCCGTCGGTGGAGTCAACCGCAAAGAGATTTGGACGGAAGACGCTCCGTCGGCGTCCGGTTCAAACACCAAGCACAGCGAAAAGTGTTTCGGTTTGTGCTTGCGTCGTTTGCTGGAGGGAAACTTTGTCTTGATGCGATCGATCGCGTAGATCAAATGTTTGCAGGTGCCAAGCGTGTTATTTCGAAAATCCGGGCATGAGCAATAGGATTCGCCGCGCTCCGTCCCGAAGATGGACAAGTGATAGGACTTGCCGGAAGCCTTGCTGGTCAACGTGTAATCACCCCATGGCTTCTTTGGCTGCTGCGAGGTCAGCTTGAACTTCTCGGCTTTCGCTCGCTCGGCCCGATCCGCGATCGCCTGAGTCACCAATTCTTCTTCGGTCAGGCTTTCCAGCGGTTTGCGAACCTTGGGCGGCTTGGAAAGGCCCAATGCCATTTTCTCTTCCAAAATCAGCGCGAACGCGGCCCCGATGTGTTCGCAAGGACTGTTGCAGCGAGTGCAGTTGAACTTGAGTCGCTTGCGAGCCTCAGCCATGATCGTGATCGAAACGATCGGACTTTCCTCGCCACCACGCTTTGGCAGCTTGACCTGAAACAGATCACCGCGGAAGTAAACGTGTTGGGCGATATTGATGTCCCAAGTTCCGCCTCGCTGCAACAGCTGCTTGCCGTCTTCACCCAGCAGTTTACAAACTTGCAAGTAAGTCAGTCGCGACAGCCGATCCTTAAGGGTCAGCTGGTTTTCCGGTTTGCTGGTCATTTCGATCCTTCGGAAGAGCGTGGGGCCAAAAGTTAAATAATGATTTTCGCGTAGCAACGCAAACAAGTCGAGGACCGGGCGGAAATAATTGATGGCTGGGCGTTTTGCGGGGTTGGTTGCTCACGATTTACGACCGATTCTTCGGCTGGAACCGATTTCGTTCGTCTATCAGGCGAACGGTTCTCAAAGGGGGCTTTGAGCTAATGATGGTAAGATTGGCGAAATATCTTGCCACGGCTTTCGAGTAGAATATTGTCGCTTTGTGGCCGAGCAAAAATCGCGTAAACTGTGGACTTGTGAATAGACATAATAGACATGTGGCCCAGTGCTCACGATTCATTGCCGGTACTACGCGTTGGAGCGCAAAGTCAATCCGGTAGTTTATGGCTGGGCAATTCCTCAAGTCTTGAACCTTTTGGGTCCGCCATTTGGACTCACGCTCTTCAAGGAAGATGCAATGGCAAAGAAACCGAAAAAACGAAAAAATAGATCAGCGTCCAATCACGGTTCCAGTTCGAACGAGGAGGGCCTTTCCCAATTAAAAATGTTGATGGGACTGCTGGGACGCAAAGAACCGAGCGGCCTAGACGGTATCTTGGAAGAGATTTTGAGCGACTCTCCGGTCTCGCTTTTGCCACCCGTCAGAACCGCCAGTAAAAAAGTTGTCGCCAAGAAAGCCGTCCGCAAAATTGATGAATCCATCCTTTTCCAATGGGAAGAGTGGGCGGACGAATTGTTGGACCTGTTTCCGCAGCACTTTCGCCCGGACCAGATTAACTACAGCGTCGACTTTACTTTCGAGGCAGTTCTAAAAGATGGACTGGTCGTCGCCAGCTACGAAACGGGAGACGAGCAACATCGCCTGTTCGTCAATCTGAACCCGAAATCCGAGCAACGTTGGGGCTGCGGCTGTTTCGATTCAATGGGTTCCAAACCGTGTATCCATAGTTACACGCTGGTCGATTGGCTGACTCAGATGCTGACGACTGTTGACCATCCAGTATCGCATCAGATTGCAACGAACCAGTTTCAGACGAAACGACCAGACCTGACAACCATTGGCCAGGTCGACGAGAGAATGTTGGCTCGCTACCTCGACCAGAAACTGCCGGGGGTCGAGGCAGCGGTTGTTCGGGACGCCTCAGAGTTGGGCGAAATCGTCTCCGAGACACCTTCGCGGCTTTGCTGGGATCTGGTTGGGTCGGAACACAAAGCGGAACTCCATCTGCGGCTTCAGCAAGCCAAAAAGCGAGGCGATGGATGGACCAAAGGAAAACGTCTGACGTCATCGAACTTCTATTCGTATCTTGACCTTGCTTCCGAGTCCGACCGCAAAATTCTTCGGCAGATCAACGGCGACGCGGTTTATTATGCTCGACAGCTTGCCTTCAATGCAGTTGAAGCCTGTCATCATCTCGTCGGTCAACCTAACGTCATGTTGAACGGAAAACCGGCTGATGTCGTTCGGTTTCATCCGGAACTTGAATTTTATCAAACCGATCAGCATTGCGGCGTGCGTCGAAAGCTTGCGACTGGGCATCTGCAAGGATCAGTCCTCGGATTTAAAAACCAATTGCTGGAGATACTGCCACAGGCTGGTCAGATTCGCGTTGCATCTTTGCCGTCAGGAGGTGCCGCCGCCTTGAGAACGCTGACCTCGCTGCCTCTTCTGCCCAAAGCCGGTGCTCAAGAGCTGATCGATCGGTTGAAAGTCTATCAAAACGTTCTTCCAATTGACTTGTCTGCAACCCGGCAAGATACCCAACCGGAGCAAACCCAGCCCGCCCTGCTGTTACGTTCACGAAAGGATGGCAAGCTGGATTACGGATTCCGCGTGCGGGGAAGTCGAGGCGACTTGTACCTGCCAGCCACGGGCGAGGCGTTCGTTGAGGCAAAAACAAAAGGCAAGAAAAAAACCGTCACACTCAAGCGCGACTTTAATCACGAAATAGAGCAGACGGACCGATTGGCAACTCGGCTGCAATTGCCGTCCCACCCGTTGCAGGGCACGGTGGCCGATTTTGAACAAACGCTCGAGTTGCTCGAAACGGCGCAAGAACTGGAATCCGACGGTAACCTTGTCGTTCTGTGGGACAAGCAATCGGTCGAGCCGGTCCGCGTGCTGGGCACCGTCACTGCCAAAGCACTGCGTGTCGAAGTCGGTGCAAGCCGGGATTGGTTCCAATTGAAAGGAGAATGCGAGCTGGCGAACGGATCGATCGATCTCAGTGAACTACTTTCTGGCGTGGCGAATAACGAAACCAGCGGCCAATTTGTTCGATTCGGTAAACAAGGCTGGGCAAAAGTTTCGAAACAGCTCCGTAGTCAACTCAATTCTTTGGCTGATAATCTCAGTCGCGATCGCAAAAAGCTCAGCTTCGATGCGTCCGCTGTGCCAGCGTTGCAGCAATTCCTACAGGAAGACATACAAGTCAAAGCAGCCAAACAATGGAAGCAATGCTTGGCTCGCATCGAGCAATCCAAAGCACTGGTTCCCGTTGTGCCGAAGGCGTTGGATGCCGAGCTCAGGGAGTATCAAACGGAAGGCTTTGGCTGGCTACGGAGGCTGGCCGAGTGGGGTGTGGGTGGCATTCTGGCCGACGACATGGGCTTGGGGAAAACGTTGCAAACCTTGGCCGTCTTGCTCGACCGAGCCGCCGACGGACCGACCTTGGTCGTGGCGCCAACGTCGGTTGGATTCAACTGGAAATCCGAATCAGAACGCTTTGCACCGGACCTCAATGCGCATCTGTACCGCGATACTGACCGCGATGAGTTCCTCGACGCGCTCGGACCGAACGATCTGGTCATCTGCAGTTACGGATTGCTGTTGCGAGATATTAACAAACTCTCGCAGATTCAATGGTCGACTTTCGTGCTTGACGAAGCTCAAGCGATCAAGAACAACCGCAGCAAGACCGCAACCGCTGCCAAGAAAATTGATGCCGACTGGAAACTGGCACTCACCGGCACGCCCATGGAAAATCACCTAGGCGAGCTGTGGAGCATCTTCAATGTGGTGGCTCCCGGTGTGTTCGGCGGTTGGGAGAACTTTCGCACTCGGTTTGCCACGCCAATCGAACGAAATCAAGATGACGATCGTCGCGCGGCGTTGCGTGACCGCATTCAACCGTTCGTGCTGCGGCGCACAAAAAAGCAGGTGCTGAAGGATTTGCCTCCGCGAACCGAACAGAATATCTCGATCGAACTTTCACCACAGGAGCGAGCCGTTTACGATCGAGTTCGGCTGAGTGCGATTGGCGAGATAGACGAGATTGCAAACCTTCCCAACGTGCAGGACCAGCGTTTTCGCTTGTTGGCGTTATTGACGCGGTTGCGCCAATTGGCATGCAGCCCGAAACTTGTCCACGAGGACTGGAAAGATCGTTCATCAAAACTGCAACAACTGGCCGAGACGGTCGGTGCGCTCAAGGCAGAAGGCCATCGAGTGTTGATCTTCAGCCAATTCGTCAAGCACTTGTCGCTGATCCGTCAAATGCTGGCGGAGGAGGATATCTCGTTCGAATACCTCGATGGTTCGACCCAAGCGTCAGCGCGGCAGGAGCGGGTCGAGCGTTTTCAGAACGGTGACGCGACTGCCTTCCTGATTTCGCTCAAGGCGGGCGGTACGGGTTTGAACCTGACGGCTGCCGACTATGTCATTCACATGGACCCGTGGTGGAATCCGGCGGTCGAGGATCAAGCCACTGATCGGGCTCACCGAATCGGTCAGCAACTTCCAGTCACGTGCTATCGGTTTGTTTCGAAGGACACGATCGAGGAAGAGATTTTGAAGCTCCATGGCACGAAGCGAGATCTGGTCGCAGGTGTGCTGGAAGGAAGTTCATCGGCCGCCAAAATGACAACCTCCGACCTGATCGATCTGATCCGGCGTTAGGCAAGTCGCAGAATGAAACCCACCAAGCGATAGACAGAAACGATCCCGTTTCCAGATGGGTAAGCACTAAGTCTCAATTTTTCGAGCACAATCCCGTGTGAAAACCTTGGAAAGACCGTGTGGCCCCGACTGGTTACGCTCGATTGTTTGCAATCTGGTGCTTAGTCATTTTTGTTATTCGGTATCCTCATCTTCGCTGCTCATCCCCAACTGCCGCATTTTACGATACAAGTTGGATCGGTGCAGGCCCATACGACCGGCGGCATCGGTCATGTTGCCACGACAACGTTTGATGTGGCGCTGAATGTAATCGATTTGGAAAGCTTTTGTGGCGTCGGCCAGTGGTTGGTCCATCGCGATGGATGAATCTTGATTCTTAGGGGCGTTCACAAAGTCCAAGTCGTCCGCGCCGATCAAGTCACCTTCGGATAAATACGCGATCCGTTCCATCAGGTTTCGAAGTTCTCGGATGTTGCCGGGCCAAGCATGAGCGACCAATCGCTTTCTCGCCGCGGCATCGATCTTCGGAGCCTTTCGCTTGGCGGCGCGGCAGAATTCACCCAGAAAGTGCTCGGCCAAAAGCAGCACGTCATCGCCACGATCTCGCAGCGCGGGTAACTGGATCGTGACCACGTTCAACCGAAAGTAAAGATCTTGGCGAAACTTCTGTTCACTGACCAAGTCCGGAAGGTCTTGGTTGGTCGCCGCGATGATGCGCGCGGATGTTGGGATGGGAGTGGAACCGCCAACGCGGACGACGACTTTTTCTTCGAGCACCCGCAATAGTTTTGATTGCCCGCCGGGGCTCATGTCCCCGATCTCATCCAGAAATAGGGTTCCTCCGTCGGCCAACTCGAATTTGCCTTCTCTCGCCTGATGAGCATCGGTGAAGGCACCTTTTTCGTGGCCAAAGAGTTCACTTTCAAGTAACGTCTCGCTGATGGCAGCACAGTTAACCGCCACCAATACCTCATCACGACGGTCGCTCAGAAAGTGAATCATTTGCGCGACGACTTCTTTACCCGTGCCGTTTTCTCCAGTGATCAGCACGGCCAAATCAGTGCCAGCGACTTTGGCGACTGTTTTTTTCAAGTCCATGATTTCAGGGCACTCGCCGATCATTTGGACTTTTTCAGCCGCGACCTCCGCTACGTTTCGTTTTGATGTGACGAGTTGTTCGACGTGCCGAGTCTGGTCAATGGCGATCACGGCATGAGCGGCCAGTTGAGTCAACGCGGCTTCGTCGTTGTCGGTGAAGTTTCCCTTGAGCCGATTGATCAGCTCGAACGCGCCGATCGTTTTACCGGCCGAGTCAATCATTGGAACGCACAGCAAAGATCGAGTTTCAAATCCCAGCTGAGTATCGACCTCGCGGTGAACCAGTTGCTGTTCGTCGTTAACATCGTCGTCGACTCGTTGAGGCTGACCCGTTTTGATAACCTGACCAACGAGCCCAGCGGTGGCCGGGATTCGTAACTCGCCCGAATCGACGCCCAGTGCGGGCATCCCAATCAAGGTCTGGCCAGACGCATCGAGGAGAAAAATGGTCGCTCGTTCAGTCGACAATAGCTGAGTCGCGGTCACCGCCATCTGCTCCAAAAGCTCGTCGGTGTTTTGAGACTGATTCCACTGCGATGTCATTTCCAACAACGCTTCGAGGCGGCGAACTTCGCTCCGAGATTCAAGCTCCACACGTTTCAGGCTGGAAACCAACGAAAGTGCAGCTGCCACAGATTCAAGCTGTTCAGCCGAAGTCGATGATGACGCACTGGCCAACTGTACTAACAACTGCCCTGCCCTTTTCGATTCCAAAGGCGTGGCCGACCACAAATTCCGCTGCCGAGTCGACTCGCTGTCCAAGGCGTCAGCAAGTAACTCTGTCGGAAGATTGCTGGCATTGATTTTTGGCCCGGACCGTGCCAACGTTCGCCACAAACCTTTGGTGCCTCGGATCAACGCCGTTTCTTCTGATTTGAAGTAACGGTTGATGGCCTTCAGAGCGGCTGCAAAATATTCGTCGTCCGTTCGCTGCTCACGAGCGATCTGAACCAGTGTCGGCAGCAGTTGCTGGCCGCTTTCACTTCGCTTGATTCCCTTGGGAATCGTGGAATCTGACATGCGATCCTCGGGTTTGGACGAAGGGAAAATGGTTTGAGCGGGTTGATAATTAACGTCGAACGGTAAAACTGTACGAACTTGATTGGGTCGATGCGAAGGCGAACCGCATTCACGCCCGCCAGCCTCATGAGCGTAGTCATTTTGACTCGTGATCACAATTACCGCAAATGATGTTCGCCGCAAAAGGGGATACCGTTGAAAGGTTTGTTTGAAGGTAAAAAAGGTTTGATTCTGGGTGTCGCGAATGATCGGTCGATCGCGTGGGCCATTGCGAACAAGATCATTGCCGAAGGCGGTCAGTGTGGTTTCAGTCACTTGCCCGACCGGCCTGACGACGAGAAGCAACGAAACAAGCGGCGTGTCGAGAAAGCCCTGAAGAAATTCAATGACGACTACCAGCCGGAATTTCTTGTTCCGATGGACGTACAGAATGACGACGACATCGAATCGGTCATGAAAATGGCTGGCGACAAGTTTGGGAAAATCGACTTCCTGCTGCACTCGCTGGCCTTCGCATTGCCGGATGACTTGAATCGTGACACCATCGAAACGAGTCGTGAAGGTTTCAAAATGGCCATGGATATCAGCGCCTACAGCCTGATCGCGGTCTGCAATGCCGCCAAGCCAATCCTTAACGAAAACGCATCCGTGCTTTGCATGAGCTACTTCGGCGGCGAAAAAATTGTGCCGGGCTACAACGTGATGGGTATTTGCAAAGCAGCGTTGGAAGCATCAATGCGTTACATGGCATACGATCTTGGCCCGCAAGGCGTCCGAGTCAACGCATTAAGCGCCGGACCTGTCAAAACGATCTCGGGTGTCGGAGCAGGTGTTGGCCCGATGATGAAGATGTACGAACACGTTGCACCGATGGGCCGAAACATCACGCTCCAGGAAGTCGGTGAATCCGGTGCGTTTCTGCTATCAGAAATGGCGGGCGGGATCACGGGAGAAGTGATGCACGTTGACGGAGGTTACAACGCGATGGGGAGCCCCGGGCGTTTGGCCAACATGTTGGCATGAGCCATCGAGCGCGGAATGTTGTCGTCACGAAGTGAACGGGTGCAACTTTGGGTCAAATCAGAAAACCTTCCGCGAAGGCTTCGTCCAGTGACTCGCTGCCCGCCAGATCAAGGACGTCATCGCGTTGGACGGCGGCTGTTTTGACACGATTCGCTTCTTCTTTTCGTGAGTCTTCGGAATCCGATGCGATCAACAAATTTGCAAGCGGTTCCGCATTGACTGGCGTGTTAACGGGCGCATTGACTTGGGGGTTTGATGCCAGAGGTTCAGCTTGAGAATCGCTGATCGCCTCGGCCGCAATCGCCGTGCTGGCTGTAGGAGGAGGCACAACGGTTTTTCCCAAGTTTCTGACCAATATGAATCCATCATTCAAGACATCGACGGCACCGTCACCATCGAAATCCCCTTCCCCCATGTATGTCCCGATGTACCACCCAGATTTCTAACAAGTGCGAACCCATCGCTCAGGACATCGACACTTCCGTCTAAATTAGCGTCGCCGGGAATTGCCACGTAGACTTGTCGTGAGAAGAAATCGCCCTCTTCACCGTCACCGTTGCCATCGAGCAATTGCATGGAACGTACAGAGGAAACATTCGCGCTGTTAAGCGAAAAAGTGTAAAATCCGGGTTCTAGTGGCGGGGTGGATGGATCACCTGGGCTGACATTCCACGTCGCCGTGAAGGTATCGCTGTCGTACTCAAAGGCTCCTTGGAATGGTCGGTAGGTCCCGGAAGTAGAGTCATTTCGTATCAACAGTTGGTCGCTGTCGATATTGATATCTTGGTCAAAAGTGAAGGTCAGAGCATTCAGCAGATCGGGCCGCGTCAGCAAAACAGATTGATCTCCCGGTTGTGAATCACGCAGAAAAGCGGTCACGACGGGAGGCATCAGCGGATTGATTAGATTACTTCTGGCCGGTCCAAACCCGCTCGGAATCGTCCCACCGATCTCCAGCACCACCTTATCAATTTCGACACCGTCTTCTCGCGCCCATATATTTAATGTATGGATTCCGGCAGTGGGCACATTGACCGTGATACCTTGAACACCATTGATTACGTCATCGCTCCAGCTCCACAGCTCGCTGTTGTTGCCGACGCCCGACCCGCTTTGATCTGCATTGGCGAGTGGTTTGGGTGACTCGCAGGCAGCGTTCGGTAGATGTTTGAAGCGGCCACCGGCGTCAGCGTTTCGCACCAGCGAAGGGTTACGGGACACCAAGTGAGATGCAGCCAGTTAAAAAAACGCCCTGCCAGCCACTGGTACTGATCGAGCGTTTTGAATCCGACCCAAGGGATCGTTCGTCAGAGTCCCGCTTTCAACGTGGCGAAACCGCTGTCAACATAAGATTCTGAAGCAACAGATTTTGACCACCCTACCGGTACGGACTGCTTGATTCCAAAGGCCATGTACGTGTTGTGTGCTCTACTTGCGGGGACGCGTTGTTGTACGGAAAAGCAAAACCCCCGCAATCCCGATGACCGACAGCAACAAAATGCAACCGCCAATTGCCGCGCCCCAACCTGAGACACCAAGGTGAAAAGCTTCTCTCCGTGCCATTTCGGGTGTAGGGTCTTGGGAAGGCACACCGACCATTGCAACACCGTAAAGAAATCCGCCAAACAACAGTGCGATACCACCGGCGCCCGCGATCAGCAAACGAGTCAACCATGGTGCGCGTCGTATTGACGCCGAACCATCAGAGACGACTGAAGACTGATAGGGGTTGTCACTGGCCATTGATCTGCATCGCCTAAGAGGAGATTTTTACGACACCACCCTAAACGAAGCGAGCGATGTTTGAACTACGAGAGATTGTACCAACGCCAGCCGCCGTGACCAACCAAGGAAGGTGCGCCGAAGGCCTAGCGTAGAAAAACATGTTGAACAGGAATTTGAGGTCAGGTTCGGAAGCTCACGGGACCCCAATCCTAGGTTTTTGGGCGACACCTACGCGCCGATCAGGTGATCGTGCGCCGCGTGATTGTCTGTCGAGAACCACAAACGACCGTCATCGGTCTCGACGGCGAGCGCACGGAAGTGTCGCCCAACGCGAGCAGACCGGTATCGCCCAACTTTCTTGAAGTGAAGGGCCGGATGATTTGGGTTGGCCTTGAGTAGCAAAAAGTTTTTATCAGCCAGTGTTCGGATCACATCTGGAAGTTGCTTGTAGCACTCCCAGAATGCAGGGCTTGCAGAATGATTCATAGCGGCTTCGATTCGCCAGCTGCGTGATCACGAAGCGCCGAGTCGGCGAGCGAATCCAGTCGCCCGTCGCTCGCATCGGTCTCGATGCGTTTGTCAAACCTTGCGGAATCAAAATCCAGAAACCATTCGCGAAATTTCGCTAGTTCATCTGGAGACAACTTGGCGATCGAATTTTTGAGTTCTTGAAGTGACATAGCGGATAGCCTTTCGAGCGGTGCCACCCAACGGAAGGTTTTTACGTCACCGAATCCAACCGAAGGAAATGGCGTTAACTACGAAAGAATATACCACGGCCAGCGGTCGTTGCCAAAGAGCGTAGGTGTTCGCGGGTTTGCAGCAGGGAAAACATGACCGAAGCAGTTAATTTTGCCAGCCAAAAGAGAATCCAAAGACGAAGCCGCGACTTTGCGTAAAAAACATGTTCGAGTTAGCCGCTGCGCGGCGTTAATCGTAAGCCATACTCTAATTTGAAATTTGAGTTTCCTATTACACTTTGAAAGGTTTCTTGATGACCAACGGTAAAAAAGCCCTCAGAGCCAGCGTTTTCACTCGGCCTTGGCGCGACAGTTCAAACAGCAGATCCTGATCGGAGGCAATGCTCCCTCCACCGCCAAGACTTACCTCAACCATATTGCTCAGCTGGCCGAACACTTCTCTCTTTCGCCAGACGAGCTCACCGAAGAACAACTTGTCCAATACTTGCTGCTGACAAAAACGCAGCACAAGCCCAACTCCATGTGGCCACTGTTCGCCGCCATCAAGTCCTTTTTCACTCACACCGTCGCTCGCGATTGGAAAACGCTTCTCGCGGTCCGCATCCCCAAAACCCGCACGTTGCCCACGGTGCTGACCGAGGAAAAAGTCTGGACGCTGCTGTCGGCGATCGAACAACCGCACTGGCACGCCTTCTTTCTCACGCTCTACACGTGCGGTCTGCGCCTGAGCGACGCCCGTCTGCTCACCCCGGGGAACATCGACGCCGACCGACAACACATTCACGTCAAGAAGACAAAAAACTCCAACGAACGATTCGTTCCCCTGCCGCTCAACACGCTCGGTGTCTTAAGAGACTATAGGAAGGCCCATCGCAACCCAGCTTGGCTGTTTCCATCACGAGCGCAGCCAACGTCACTTGAGGCCAACCAACTAACACACCAACTTGGATGACGCTGCGAAACAGCGGGACGTGCGACTTGCTCGTGCCTACGCTCCCCTCACCAGGACCTAAGTGCACAGCGGCAGCGGGGTTCTCAATTGCGGGTTTTGCTGATGCCCCCAATTATCCGCCCATGTGTAGCGACGGCTCGAGCGAGTCGCAATTCCCTAACTTCCGCACATCGGGCCGAAACGTTACAGGCCAAACAGGTTGCCTAGGTCGCGGTCCATATTCGGCTCTTCTCACGAGAATTCGGTTAACAGTGGCGAATAGTTAAGTGTTGCCCCATTGTTTTTCCCAATCCAAAAAATTGCTATGCCTTTGCCCTCTGCTCCAGCTGATATGGATGTTGGCTTCGTGCTCATTTGCGCGGCACTCGTTTTCTTGATGCAAGCAGGGTTCTGCATGCTCGAGAGCGGAATGATTCGCTCCAAAAACAGCATCAATGTTGCCGTCAAGAACTTGTTGGACTTCGGCATTTCGATGCTGGTGTTCGGTGCATTTGGTTTCTCGTTGATGTTTGGCGTTTCCCAAGCAGGCTTATTTGGAAGCACCGTTGAGTTTTGGCACAACAACGAACTCGGTGCGTTCTTTCTTTACCAAATGGTTTTCTGTGGAACCGCTGCCACGATTGTCAGCGGTGCCGTCGCTGAAAGAACCCGTCTATCAACCTACTTGTTCATCGTGCTGATACTGAGCGGTGTTACGTATCCACTGATCGGCCACTGGTGCTGGGGGGGCGCGTTGGACAACACGGGTAGCGGCTGGCTTGCTCGGCTTGGGTTCGTGGATTGGGCAGGCGCATCGGTCGTTCACGTGACCGGTGCGTTCGCAGCACTCGCGGCCATCTTAGCGATTGGGCCTCGCCGCAACTACAAACAAGGCAAAGTCCGGGGCGGACACAGCTTGACGCTCGCAATCATGGGTTGCTTCCTATTGTGGTTTGGCTGGTGGGGATTCAACGGCGGATCCGGGCTAAACGCTGAGGGCAACGTTGCAATTGTTCTACTCAATACGAACCTAGGCGCTGTTGCTGGGTTGCTGGCCGCGGCAGCATGGTCATGGTTTCGCGGTCGCAAGACAGACGTCATTGATTTGATCAGCGGGACTCTGGCTGGACTCGTCTCGGTCACAGGTGCCTGTCACGTGATCTCGCCGATCGCTTCGATTGTGGCAGGAGCCGTAGGATCATTGATCGCCCTCTGGAGCATCGAAGTTTTGCGAAAACGAGGCGCGGATGACGCCGTCGGTGCCTTCGGGATTCATGGAGTCGCAGGCATTTGGGGAACACTGGTTTTTGCTCTCTTTGCCCCATTGCCGGAGTTAGCCGCAGGCGGTCGCATGCTGCAAGTCCTCGTGCAGAGTCTTGGCGCGGTCGTCGCTGCTGGTTTTAGCTTTGGAACGATCTATGGATCGCTTCAACTTCTGAAACGCTTTCAACGATTGCGGGTCAAAGCTGGAGAGGAAAAACTGGGGCTGAACGTTGTCGAACACGGAGCGACGAACGAAGTCAGCGATTTGCTAACAGAAATGGATGCCCATCGTCACACTGGAAACTTTGAAACCCACTTAGAGATCGATACCGATACCGAAGTCGGTCAGATCGCGTCGCAGTACAACGCTGTCATTTCAAGAGTGAACAGTGAAGTCACCGACCATCGAAAAACCAACCTCGATCTTCAGGCCGAAAAGCTCCGCCTCCAGTCCGTCCTAGAAAATGCCGGCGTCGGAATCTATCAGCTCTCCGAGACAGGCCACTTTCAGTCTGCCAACACGACGTTGCTGGAGATTCTCGGGCACGCATCGACGAGCGATTTGATCGACGAAGGAAACGCGTTCAAGCTTCCGTGGCACCATGAAGATGATTCAAAAATGGTGGCCGAAGGATTCGATCGTGGGCAAGCCATCAAGAATCTAGAATCCGAATACGTGACGCGTGATGGTGAAACTCGCTGGTTGCTCGAGAGCATTACGCCGGTACGTGATGAGAAAGGCTGTCTTGTCACTTGGTTGGGCACCGTTCATGACGTCACGACACGAAAAAACGCCATGTTGGCAGAGGTGCAGATCGCTGAGGCGAAAAGTGCAGCCAAGGGTGAATTCTTGGCCAACATGAGCCACGAAATCCGTACACCGCTCAATGGCGTGATCGGCATGTTGGACTTATTGTCCACCAGCGTCTTGGAACGCAAAGATGAGAACTATGTCAAAATCGCACGATCCAGCGCGGATTCGCTGCTGGCTTTGATCAACGACATTCTTGATTTTTCCAAGATCGAAGCAGGCAAGTTAGAACTTGAAAGCGTTGACTTCGATTTGCGCGAGTTGATCGAAGTCACAGCAGAACAGTTTTCGATCCGAGCCCACTTGAAGGGCTTGGAGATGAACTGCGAACTCTCTGCCGACCTACCATTCATGGTCACTGGCGACCCAGAACGGCTACGCCAGTCGATCACCAACCTGCTGGGCAATGCAATCAAGTTCACGGACACTGGTGAAATCAACTTGCGCGTCTCACGACGCGGCAGTGTCATTCGCTTCGGCGTCCAGGATACGGGCATTGGAGTCAGCAAAGGGGCACAAAACAACCTCTTTGAGTCGTTTGTGCAAGCCGACGTATCGACCACGCGTCGCTACGGTGGAACAGGACTTGGACTTTCGATCGTCAACCAACTCGTCGATCTAATGGGCGGCAAGCTGAAGGTAGACAGCGTCGTCGGCGAAGGCTCGGAGTTTTGGTTTGAGCTGCCGTTGCCTGTTGCCGTTGAAGAGTCGACCGACCGTGACCCGACAGGGATCGCAAGTGACCTCTCCGAGTTCAACGTGCTGATTGTTGACGACAATGAAACCAACTGCGAGATCCTGGTGAACCAACTTGCCAACTGGGGACTTCAGTCGTCCGTTTGCAACCGTGCACCGACAGTCGTCAACAAGATGTTGGTGGCTCAACAATTGGAGACCCCTTTCGATCTCGTCATTCTTGACTTCTGCATGCCTGACATGAACGGTCGCGATGTCGCGCTAGCGCTGCAAGAACAACCGGGACTGCGTGACGTGCCCATCATCATGCTCTCCAGTAATCACGATCTACTGAGCCAAAGCGAACTGGCAGAAGCCGGCATTGGCGTCGCCATGACGAAACCGGCACGTCAAAGTCGGCTCTACGATGCGATCGTTTCGATCCTGTTTGAAGACCATTTTGTGAAGCAGAACCAATCCAATCTCCCTGTCGCTCCGGCTGCCGAAATCGTCGCACCAGGGCCGATTGAGCGGCCAAGCAATGCCGAAAAGCAACCGCTGTTGCCCAACGAGTCGCCCGCCGAGAAACCGCTTGGCGTCCGTGCCAGTAACCCATCACAGGTAGTCCCACTGCCGTACATCGCGGACGTCCTGATTGCTGAAGACAATCAAATCAATCAATTGGTTGTTCAGCAAATGCTCGAAACGCAGTCCTACTCAACCGACCTAGCATCCGATGGCGAAGCGGCGGTTCGCAAAGTCATGAACGGCCGATATGGAATGATCCTGATGGACGGCCATATGCCGGTCATGGATGGATTGACCGCGACCAAGCGAATCCGTGAATGGGAAGCGGCCTCTGGCGCCAATAAGCAGGGCGACGGAGTGCCGATCGTTGCGTTAACCGCCGACGTCGTGGCCGGAATCAGACAGAAATGCATGGACGCAGGCATGAACGCCTACCTCTGCAAGCCCATTACACTCGAACGATTGAAAGAAGTAACAAGCTCTTACTTGGGAATCGCTGCAGAAGATCGCCACGATTCCTGTTCGCCAAGCGTCGTCGATGAGCCCCAAACTCAAAGCAGCGAACCTGAACCGGTCCCCGTTTCGCCAGCAGTCTTTGCCCCGCCGACGCAGCAGCAGTTGCCGACGCAGGCACCAACACAGCAGGCACCAACACTCCTCGAAGTGAATCTGCTCAATGAACCTGAACTCCTGAATCGCTGTGGCGGCGATCTTGGATTCCAGACGCAGATTCTTGAAATCATGCGTGACTGCATGCCGGACCGACTGGTCGAACTCAAAGCGGCACAGCAGCAAGACGACCTCGCTCGGATACGTTCCATCGCACATCAGCTCAAGGGTGCCGCTGGTGACACGTCCTTGGTAGCCGTCGAGCAAGCAGCGGGGCAACTGGAACATTACGCAGAGCAACGAGACCAGAAGGCCGCTGCGAATGCCATCGCAGATCTAGAAGCTCGAATCAATAACACGATGCTGTACCTGCAGAAACTGCTAACGTAAATCAGGCTGTCTCGCCGTGATCAAGTACGCGAAAAGCGTGAGCCAGCATTGGCTACTTGACCGATTGAAACTCCTTCCGCATCACCTCCACCGTCCCAACAATCATTCTGCAACACAGACTTCACGATGACCTTACACGACATAGCAGCGAGCCTCCCCAACGCCGCTGGTGCAATCGCACTTGTGTCATCGGAGCAATGCGCAGAGACATCCGCGCCGAAGGCTGCCGGTATCCACGGCAGGGTCCTGTTGGTGGACGACGAACCTGTCACACGTCAAATCATTTCACGTCGGTTGCACGACGATCGCTTTGACGTCGTGACGGCAGAGAACGGACGTCAGGCGCTGAGCGCCCTATCGGAGTACGACATTGACCTGGTGTTGATGGACATTTCCATGCCCGTGATGGATGGTTTTACGACACTTCGATTGATGCGGCAAATGTATGACCGAAGCGTATTGCCGATCATCATGATGACGTCGGCGAAGGGCAACGAACAAGTCCTCCGGTGTTTTGACAACGGCGCCAATGACTACATCAGCAAACCGGTTGATTTTTCGGTGATGAAGGCCCGGATTGAATCCCAGTTTGTCCTTCGAGACACCCAGTTTGCGCTTCGAGAAAGCGAGCAACGCTACGCCTTGGCATCCCAGGGAACGCGAGACGGGATCTGGGACTGGAATATCGTGACCGGAGCGACCTATCTTTCGCCACGCTGGTTAGAGATGGTCGGCGCCAGCGAGACCCATGCGCTCGGCACTGGCCTGTCATGGCTGGACTTGGTTTTCCATGAAGATAGGGCCAGAGTCAAATCAGACCTCGAGTCGCATCTTTGCGGTGAAAGCGAGCACTTTGAGACCGAATTGAGAATGCCCAACCAAGACGGCGGATTTCGATGGATGCTATGCCGTGGTTTGGCGATCCGTGATGAAGACGGCATTGCCACACGAATCGCTGGTTCGCTGACCGACATCACTGAAGGCAAGGTGGCCGATGCACTCACACGGTTGCCCAACCGCACGCTTTTCCATGATCGTGTTGCCCGCTGTGTTGAACTCTACAAACGCAACTCAGCGAGGAAGTTCGCTGTGCTGTACATGGACGTGGACGATTTCAAGTTGATCAATGACTCCCTTGGCCACGGAGTCGGCGACCAATTTTTGATCAAGTTTTCCGAGCGTCTGGAATCCAGTTTGCGCCAATGCGACGCCGTCATCGCTCGTTTAGGTGGTGATGAGTTTGGAGTCCTGTTGGAAAACGTCAGAAACGTTGATGAGGCGTTGACGGTTGCTCATCGACTTCAGGAGAAGATTCGGATCCCATTCATGGTTGCGGATCGAGAACTGCTAAGTCGCGCCAGTATCGGCGTGGTTGCTGTCTCACCAGAGTGCTCATCGGTTGATGAAATTATCCGTCGCGCAGATACCGCGATGTACAACGCAAAGAAGTTCTCGGAGTCACACATTAGCGTCTTCGACAATCGAATGCTGGCAGAGTCGTCGACGAGGTTTGAGTTGAATGCCGAAATGAAGCAGGCAATTCGACGCGACGAACTATCACTCAACTACCAACCGATCATTGACGCCACCTCGATGAAGACGGCTGGATTTGAGGCTCTCGTCCGCTGGCATCACCCGATTCACGGCAATGTCCCACCGGCGCAGTTCATCCCGATCGCTGAGTCGAACGGGCTGATCGTGGAAATCGGCGACTGGGTGCTGTGTCAAGCTTGCCAGCAAGCCGCCCGATGGAATGCGATGTCGGATTCCGAGATGATGATCAGCGTCAACGTGTCCGTCAGGCAGTTGAATGTTCCGGGATTCGCGGACCGCGTTGCAGAAGTCGTTGCTCAGACGGGCATCAAGCCACGCCAGCTCAAACTGGAAGTGACCGAATCGATGTTGATGCAAAAGCCAGATGAAATGATTGGCTTGCTGAGTCAACTGCAGGAAATGGGAGTGACGACAAGCATCGATGATTTTGGGACTGGCTATTCATCGCTCGCTTACCTGCACCAAATGCCGCTGAACGTTCTAAAGATCGACCGTTCCTTCATCGTGGACCTTGCTGAATCACGCAAGCATCAAGCGATCGTTCGTTCGATCATTGCCTTGGCGAGAAGCCTAGAGCTAGAAGTGATCGCAGAAGGAATTGAAACCCAGAGCCAAGCAGCGTATCTGCAGGGGCTGCAATGCGACTACTTCCAAGGGTTCCGCTTCTCTCGTCCCGTCACCCCAAACCAAGCGTCCATGCTGGTCGACAAGCAATGGCCTGGCTCCTAGCAGGTCTGCCATGGTTGCACTCGCTCTGTCCGGCTATTGCAAAATGCTTGGTTTTAGAAAACGGTCGGTCTGTGGAATCAAGACTAGTTGGTCAACGCCGCCATGGGCACCGCTCGCAACCGCATCGGGCGAGAAGTCTGGCCAGTCATTTGCGGATTGGGTCTCATGGACGATGTCATTGCACGTACGTTTGAGACACCTTTTGCAGCTGGCGTCG
>CALFWL010000203.1 GCA_937928215.1 uncultured Pirellulaceae bacterium
CCGCTGTCTGTCGCGACGAGCGAGATTCCGTCTGACCTGTTATTGGTCACCGTGACTCCATCGCGGATGTCGATATTCATCACGGTATCAATGCCTGTCGCAAGACCCTCAATGCCGATACCGCCACTTCCATTAATCGTCGTGTTGGTAACCAACACATTTTGAAGCAAGTCCGGTTCGTTCAGCTCAATCAGCAGGTTGGCACCACCGAGACCGTTATTGCTCAACAGCCCCATCGTGCCACCGACGCCCGAAATCACAGTGTTCTCCCCAACGACATTGCTCCAATTGGTGATTCGAATTCCATTCAAGCCGCTGTTAGTCACGTTAGGCGAAAAGATGTTCAGTTTTCCATTTCCGCGGTCAACCACGATGCCGGAATTGACGTTCGCGTCAGCAACGTGATTGAGAATATTCAAGCCGTTACCTGCCGAGTTGGCAAAATTGTTCAGTAGCAAACCGTAACGCTGGTTACCGTTGGTCGTGTTCGCATTGAGAACAAACGAACCCGGATCAAAATTACGGAACGCAATCCCGTCAAGTCCATTCGAGTTCGCAACGTTGTTTTCCAGTAAGAACCGGGAAGCATTGTTAAACACCCCGTCCACAAGCAAACCCGACGCACCGTTGTTGCTAAAATTGTTATCGCGGAAATCCCAATCGCCAAAGACATTGAACAAGCGAACGCCATCCTGTCCGGCATTGCTAACAGTCACATCTTCGAGCGTTCCTCCATTGATAACTTCACCATTGATTCCGTACGTCGCGCCGGACGCGTTGATGTTCACGCCCGCGATCCGATTGTTGTCAGCAAGCTCAACGACTGACGGCTCACCCGGATTAGTAATCGTTGGACCAATTCCACCACCGGTAACCAGCGGGAAGAGACTGCCGTCGGCTGCATCCGGTACCCCGTAGGTTCCCCCGTCGCCCAACAACAGTTGATTCCGCTTCAGATCGATACCTTCTTGATAGTTGCGCGAAGTCCCGTCACCAGAGTCCACAAAAATCGCGTCGCCGTCTACACCCGCAAGCTCCGCCTCACGCAACGTCAGGAAGGGGCGTTCGAACGTTCCTTCACCACTTCCGTCAATCCCTCCCTGATTGTTGACGTGCAACACGTTGTATGGCAAACCGGTGATCGGGTTGATTACAAAGGCAGCTTCTCTGGTGACGCGAACGATGTGATCGTTACGCAATGTCGGTTCCAGATCACGAGCAAGTCCCGCATATTCGCCACCGACTCCCCCGGTTGCTCCGAAGATCCAACCAACGCTCAGCACACCCGTTGTACTGAAACGATCATCGTGATTGACTTCCGCACTGACGATTGCTCCTCGCAATGCCTGGAACCCCAGACGGACTCGGCCACCACCAAAGAAATCAACCAGATCTGATTTATATCCGTATCCACCAAAGTCAATCGTTCCGTTGGCGAAAGCCAGTTGCTTAGGACGCAACCGCATGGTCACGTCAAAACCGGTTTGAGCCGCGTCGATACCTGTTTCACGCACCAAGAAATTCTGGGCGAAAGGAATCTGACCGGTTGGGTCACCCAAAGCGACATCGGTGTCTCCGATCGGAAAGTATCCGTTGGCCAACAGGTCCCAGCGGCGACTCTTGATCGCTCCACTGATACCGACCTGATGAAACGGATTGGAGAAATCGGCGTCCGTTTCATCATTGTAGTCATACCAACCTCCGATGCTGACATCCGCTCCGGCGGCAGGGATCGAGAAGACTCGTTCGATACCAATGTTGGTAAAGAAATCACCTTCGTCTTCATCAATCGAATGATGCAACTGAGCCTCAAACAGCCATCGACCGTCCAGAAAGTCCTCGAACAGCCGGCGCTTGCCGCCCACCGTCAGGTACGATCCGTCGTAGCCCAGCCCCTCGTCCGCGACGTTGGTCTCGAACCAGAATCGACCCGGAACCCCAGCCTGCACGTCACCACGCACCTGCCGAAAAGCCGACTGGCCTCCCGTTCCAAGTCCCGGGCCTCCACGCAAACCGCCACCAAAGTGAGGGTGGTGTAACTGAGCGTCTGCGACGTTCATGGCCGTCAGAAATATGACCATGCAGATTAGGCTCAATCTTGTCTTCATCGATGTCTCCCGGGTTTAAGCCCGACGCGATCAAAATTGTGTAAACGGACGACATGTACAGGATGCACCGAGCGCACTGAGCGCCCGCAGAAACTGTCCATGTAGCAGAGTCCATCGACACCGGATGATCGGCACCATGAGTATTTCCCGTACCTTTCCCATAATTGGTACAAGTTAACATTGCCCAGTTTTCCAATCTGAACCAAGAGCTGGCTGCTAGCGAAACGGATCAACACGGACAAAGCCCGCGGATCCTCAACCTTTCCCTGTTAAAAGCGTGCGCCGGAAAAGTCAGGCTCCGTCAACGCCTCGATTCGCGGCCTGATTCCTGATTCGCGGCTTGAGCGGAGCACTCTCCATCCCAACAAACAGGGGGCAATCCGTTTCACTCAGGCGACGCCGCGCCAGATCACAATATTCGGACACACAGTCGATGCCCACGAAGTGACGGCCAAGCCTTCGCGCGACCAACGCGGTCGTACCGGCACCTGAAAACGGATCCAGGACGACGCCACCGTCGGGGCAACTGGCTTTGATGCAGGTTTCGACCAGAGATTCGGGATAAACGGCAAAATGGGCTTCGCGAAACTTGGAAAGTGAAATTGACCACACCGTTCGCTTGTTTCGTCCACCGGGATGAAACGCCTGGTCCCAGCGTCCATCATGCAGATTGCTATCGCCCTGATTCTTGCCTTGTTCGGGAGTGCCGCCCCGTTTGCCAAAATGCTTGCGGCCCCCTTTCATTTTCGAGTCTTCCGAAAAAGTCACGTGCGGTTCGCGAATCGCATCCGCGTCATAATGATACTGCTTCGAGTGACTGAAGAAGAAAATGTACTCGTGGTCGGTCGTCGGTCGAGTCTTGGTACTTGATGGCATCGCGTTTGGTTTGTGCCAGATGCAATCGCTTCGTAATTGCCAGCCAACATCTTTGAGCCCGAAGCAAACTCGCCAAGGCATCCCCAGCAATTCACCTTTCTGGTACTTGTCACCGATCACCACCCAAGCAGATCCGGTCGGTTTGACAATTCTGCGGAGCTCGCGAAACAAATCCGCCAT
>CALFWL010000204.1 GCA_937928215.1 uncultured Pirellulaceae bacterium
AACAACGCAGGCAGTGGAGCCGCGAAGATGGACGCGTATCTGACCGCCGTTTCTAGTCGAGAGATATTGTTCTGCTCTTCAGTTTCAAGTTTGGCGATCTTTTGCTTCAATTCCCGGTCCAGTTTTTTCTTGCGCAGGTCAAACCTCCGCTGAGCATCGGACGCCTCCTGCGAGGTTCGCTGCAACTTCTCAAAGAAGCTGAGCGATTCGTTGCCTTCAATTTCCTTCGTGGCTTTATCCAGCTTCTCTTGCTCGACTTCCAGCTCGTCGCGAATACCCGCTTCTGCATCCTGTTGCTGGACGGTTCGCGCTGCCTTGTACGTTTCGATGATTGATTCCAACTTGACCAACGTTCGCGGTTTTGTCCGGCGGTTTCGCAGTCGGACAAAGTCTTCGTTGCCCGCCAAAACCTCAATCGCATTTTGTAGGAAGGCGAGATTGTCCAGACGCTGGTCGAGGGCTTCCTCCTGCTGTCCTGTCAGATCAGAAACGAAGTCCGTGTCGGCGATAAAGACCACATCGATCGCTTCTTTACCTTCGCCAGTAATACGAGCGGCAACTACGTGATCGTCGGAATCAATCATCGCGTTGCGAGGAAGCGGTTGAATCACAACGAGGTTCCCGCCAGTGATTTGACTGCGAGCCGGATCTTTTTCGATGGACATCCGCCCCGTGCGAGGGTCAAACATCCGCATTTCCTGTTCAGGCGTTTGCGTCAGCGAATCCCACGGGGTCGAACCCGAATCGGCTCCCAAGCTTGCCAAAGGAGTGAACGAAAGATTCGTTCCATCTTTTGCCTTCACAGCACCCGGGTAGAACATCAACAGTTCCTTCAGTCCGTTGGAGATGTTGCTGTCCGGGTTAAACGCAACCGAACCGCCGTGATCACGCACGAAGACATACGCTTTTTCGTACGGACCGTAGTACTCGGGCCAACTGTTTCCCAAGTAACCCGGCCACTCGCCTTTGAACCCTGGATGCGGATTCGAGGTACTCCAAACCGTCTGGCCATAGTCCCACTCGATCCCCAGCAAGTCCAGCAACGCGGTCGCTCGACCACCATCCGCTTTTGGAGCCATGCTGCTAGTCAGGATCTCTGCATATTGCGACTGCGGAGCGACTCGTGGTTGACGCGGAGCATTCAACACGCCAATCCCGATGGGATTCTGGAACGTCCAGAAGAAGGGCAGGGGATCGGCCATGATGACGGCTTTATTTCCCGCTTTCAGGTACTCAACTAACGACTCCATGCCCGCTTGATCCAAGCTGCTGGGGTCCGCCACGATCATCACGTTGGGAGGCGTTTTCGTTGGCTTTCCGGCAGACGGGTCTTTGGATTCGTTGGCGGATCCTTCATCGGCGCCGGTGTCAGCATCTTCTTCTTGCGATTCCTCTTTCGGCAGATAGTCGGGCAAGTCGCCCGCGTCGATGTACTTCAGAGTGAATTGTTTTTTCAATTCCTCGAGAGCCGAATTGTAGGCCCAAGGAATTCGCCGTCCTTCGATTTCAGGGCCACCAAAATGAGCATCCGTGTCGAGGATGCCGATCGTCAGCTTGTCTGACTTGTCCGCCACGGTCGCGATCGAACGACTAAGTTCGTACTCCAGCGATGATCCTTCGCCAAGAAAGGGAAGTGTGACATCCGAGTTCGGGCTGAAGATGTTCACACCAAGGAACACATCCTGTTCGACCATTCTGCCGGCCACGTCCGATCGATCGGATTCAGGTTCGACACCGACAAACCGGGCGTCAATCGCAGCCTGACTGTTTGGCGTCACATCAACGTATCGTACATCCACGTTCTGGCCGCCGTACTCGTCGAACTGTCGCAACAGTCCAACCAGCTGCTTTTTGGTATTCACATATTTACGCGGGACCTCGCGACTGACGAACGCTTGAACGGTCACCAACTGATCTTCTTCTTTTACTTTCTGTAACGTTTCGACGGTTGCGTCGTCGAGTGTAAAAAGCTGTTCACCGGTCAGATCGGCTCGTGACCACGTGCTGGAGATCGCATTGCCGCACAAGTAATTGAACGCGACCAATCCAATCGCCAGCGAAGCGGCTCGAATCGCAAACTGGGTCGCCAGCGTTGACTGTTCACCTCGTCGCCAATGTCGTTCACCGACCACGACAAGGTTCAGGTACAACATCACCAACGTTAGCGACAGGAAATAAATGACGTTGGTGAAAGGGATCAACCCCAGCGTGAAGTCTCGCAGGTTCCAGTCAAAGCCCACACGCTCGACTCCCGTGAATCCACGAAAGTAAGTTCCGATCAGAACCGGCACCGCACAAAGGAGAGCTCCAAGGACGAACGCGACGGACGAGCTCCCGGTCAACGATGAAGCGAACATGCCGACCGACAAAAGCGCCAGCCCGGCCAACCAGTAGCCCACGTAGGTCGTTGCGATGACTCCCCAATCGGGATTTCCAACCAATGCCAAGACAATCAACTGAGTCATCGAAAACAGCAACGCGATCGAGTAGACCGCGGCAACCGAGAGATATTTCCCCAACAAAATATCCAGATCAGACGCAGGCAAGGTGAATAAAATCGAGTCCGTTCCCTGACGCTTTTCATCCGCCCAGACCGACATCGTGATGGCCGGAACAAAGAACAACAAGAGCATCGGAAACCAGCGGCTCAATTGGTCGAGGTTAGCCAGATTGTCCGCAAAGAATTGCGGGCTGAACGCCATCACCGCACAGACCGTGACGAAAACCACAATGAACAGATAGCCCAGAACTCCGGAGAAATACTGTTTGACGTTTCGCCAGAAAACCGCAGAAACTACGTGCCAACGAATCATGGATGTTTACTCTCTAACCAAATCGCAGCGGGTCAATGCCCACCATGAACCAAAAACTAATAACGTGATGCGATCGCCTTGAACTATCAAGAGTGAAACACAGGTGCTCCACATGCTTCTCAACGCCAGATCAACTTACACGGCCGCGGCGAAACGGGTCAGCGAGTGGAACTTTTCTTCCATCTGCTCGCGTTGCCCCATTTGATCGATCGAGTCATCGAATACGATCCGCCCTTGGTCGATCAAGATCACTCGACTGCAAAGGATCTCGACCTCTTGAAGAATATGAGTCGAGAGCAGAACCGTTTTGGTTTCGCCCAACTCTTTGATCAACTGCCTGATCCCCACCAATTGGTTCGGGTCCAGCCCGCTGGTCGGTTCGTCCAAGATCAGCACGTCCGGGTCGTGCAGCAACGCCTGAGCCATTCCGACTCGCTGCCGAAAACCTCGAGACAACTTGCTGATCGGCTTGTTCCAGACTTCTTCCAAGTTGCATTTGTCAACGACGAATGCCGTGCGGTCCTTTTTCTGAGCCGCCGACAGTCCGCGAGCACCAGCAAGGTAAGCAAGTGCTCCACGCGGGGTCATCTCCTCGTATAACGGGCCGTTTTCAGGAAGATAGCCGATATGTCGACTGCCATCGATGCGAGCCGAACTCATATCATGCCCGGCGATCCGGATCGTGCCTCGAGTTGGAGCCAGAAACCCGGTCAACAACTTCATCGTTGTTGACTTCCCAGCGCCGTTGGGGCCCAGAAACGCACAGACTTGCCTGCGCGGGACGCTGAAACTCACTTCGTTGACCGCAGCAAACGGCCCATAAAATTTACAGAGGCTCTCGGCCTCAATCATCAAACCATCTTCGCTCATCGTGGCAGCCAATCCGGGGGAACGTCAGGTGACTTGTGGTCAAGACTTTACTGACCCCGGATTATCAACAAATCGAATCAGGTTTCAAGACACGTTGGCCTCTAGTGGTCGGAATAAAAATTCACAATCTTGATCAAGGTATCACGGGGCAATCGGAGTAGGGCAGTCGGATGCCTTGGCGGTCCCCTGCGGACCAATTGCCGTCACCGAGGTCAAATTTCGCCGTCTTTTCACCCGCGTCGACGTTCCAGCAGCGTCATCATCATGAACGCCATCAGGCCACGAAGTTCGTCAACGTCGTCGAAGTCATACATCCGTTCGAGGTTGTACTTGCCCTCCCAGAGTGCAGACTGCTTGGAAAGACGCATTTTCGGTGAATCATCGACCGCCGAAGACAGCAGATACCTCGGGTGAAAAAGGTACCCTGTAAACATGCTCAGAATCGGGATTTCCCCTAACAGGCCGTCCATGATTTTCGCGCCCGGGTTTTCTTCCGAAATTGTGGATATATGAACTCCCGACTCGTCAAACACCTCGTACCGAGCACGCCACAGCGACCGCATTCCTTTTCGCCGCACGCTACCAAATGTTTCGCCGCTGGCATCAAAAAAGTGATAGTTGGCCGACCAGTCGATGACTCGGTCCGCCTTGATCTCACACAGCACCTGAGTCTTCGCCTGGTCACGATAAACCGTCACCGCTTCCTTCAGCTTGAACATTTTCTGCTTGACGTAACAAACAACTTCACCCGACGCGTCACGCACAAAAATCTGTGGAGCCAACGCGAGAATCTTGAAGCTCAGGTTGAGAGGATACTGCATGACGAATTCTCCTGGAAAATGGTTTCAGCCGAGCGTTACTGCAAAAAGCCACATTGTGACTGGAGGCAACGCAGAAAACAAACGCCCTCCGCACACTTCTAGAACCGGCTCAAATCGATTCATGGTTGCAAGAACTGGATGAAGTCGGTATCCGGAACTATCGAAAAATGAGCGTTCTATCTTTTTCGAAAATGGAGTTAAACGATTATTCCGCCTCTCAGCACGCAGCAGACGGGCCCAGCGACCGATGGACTTGCTGGATCAACTGGACGCGAAGGGGACACCTGCTGCTGGTGGCGGTTGGTGCTTTTCCCGCGATGGCTGGTCCTTGGCTGAGATGGCATTGAGCCGTTGGCTTGATTTTTACGCTTTTCACCAATTCAGCAATTCACCAATTCAGCAATTCACCAACTGACACCACGAACAGTGAAGCCGCTCGAGGCCTGTTCCGGTATACCTTGCTGGAAATCTTCAGACCACGGCCCGAAAAAGCCTCCCGCCAGCCTTGGCGTTTTGGTACGATGACACGTTCGATTTCGCAGAACATGTATCGATTGAGACTTACGTTGGCCACTGACTTCAAAAAACTTCCCGAAACCGCTGACTACAAAGGCAGCTATGCGTTCATCAGTCTCGGCTGTCCAAAGAACACGGTCGATAGCGAACGCATGATGGGTCTGCTGAAAATCGATGGCTACCAATTGGTTGCCGATCCGGTCGGCAGCGATTTTGTGGTCGTCAACACGTGTGGCTTTATCGAAGAGGCTCGAACGGAATCGTTTGGCGCGATCGATGAAATGCTGGAACTAAAAAAAGCCGGCAAGACGAAAGGCGTGATCGTCTCAGGTTGCTTGGCGGAACGGCAGAAGGAACAGCTCCTCGAAGAACGCCCCGAGATCGACTCCTTGGTGGGTGTCTTTGGTCGCGAGTCCATCACCGACGTGGCGGATCGCTTGGTGGGCGATATGGAAGAGCAGAGAAGCGTTTTCCAACCCGCGCCGATTCGAGCGTTGCCCGACCAAGATCGTTTGCAAATCACGCCAAGGCATTTCGCTTACCTTAAAATCTCAGAAGGCTGCGATCGACTGTGTACGTTTTGTGCCATTCCGAAAATGCGAGGCAAACACGCGACCAAGCCGATGGAAGAAGTCATCGCAGAAGCTCAACAGCTGGCCGACAGCGGTGTGCGAGAGCTGATTATTGTCGCTCAGGACACGACCTATTACGGCATGGACATGTATGGCGAGCCGCGTCTGGCCGAACTGCTGGAAAAGCTGAACGCGGTCGATGGCCTTGACTGGATTCGCCTGATGTATTTCTACCCAATGTACATCGACGACAAGCTGCTCACCACGATCGCTGCTTGCGAGAAAATCGTTCCCTACATCGACATGCCGCTGCAACACGCAGACAACACGATGCTGAAACGAATGTCGCGTCGAGTCAATTTCGAACAAACCGAGGCTCAGATTGTTCGGATGCGTGAAGTTTTGCCCAACTTGGTTTTACGAACCACTTTTATCGTCGGCTTCCCCGGCGAAACCGAACAACAGTTTCAGGTTCTGGTTGACTTCACCAGGCGACACAAGTTTGAACGAATGGGAGTGTTCACGTATTCGTTTGAACCGGACACGCCTGCCGCTCGAATGGAGGGTCATCTTGACGAGGACACCAAAAACGATCGCCGCGATCGACTGATGGCTGTCCAGCAGGAGGTCATGTTCAAATACAACGAATCACGAGTTGGCAAGACGATCGATGTCATCATCGACCAGCCCGTCGACGAACAGCCCGGAGCCTGGATCGGACGCAGCGTGGGTGACGCGCCGGACGTGGACAGTGTCGTTTATGTGACTCAAACGGAAGACGAATTGCAGCCGGGCGACTTGGTCCTGTGCGAAGTTGTCACCTTCCAAGATTACGACCTGATTGCCGTGGCAGTCGCCGCTCCTTCTCGGCGAGAAGCAAACAAGACGGTCGGCCTGCCCGTGATCGGTTAGTGCTTTGTCACGCCCTAGTGTTCGAGTTTGACGCCTACGTAAGTTTTTGCCAATCGGCAGATTACGTTTTCGCTCATCCTGAACTTTTAGTGGTCACAAAGCACTAATCATCGTCTGCTGCTTGTGACTCGTCGGAGACACCCGCAGCGTTTTCAAACTGATACGTGAATGCGCCGAGCATGTCGCCTCGACGAACGTTATGGCATTCAAGGCATGACTGGTACGCGCGAATCGCACCGACCATTTCCAGCCCGTTGCTGGGTGTTGATTGAAAGCGTACTAGACTATCGGCATCCTCCAGTTGCTTGGTTGATGCGAGTTCAAACCGGGTCAGTTCCCGAGTCGGTACATCTTCTTTGATAAGTTGATCCATTCTTGGCAGGTGTTCCAGCACGTACACACGAGGCGACTCAAATCGGTGCAAGCTGATCAGTTGCAGGCTACTCAATCTCAGGCCAGCGTGTTTCAAATAACTCTGGCCCATGTTTTGCAATGGCAGAGTAAATCCGTGAGGTCGAAAACCAAACGCCTGCTGCGGCTTGATAACCAAGCCCCACGAGTCCGGCTCGACAAAATTCATCATGCCCTCGAGGTGCAGCGATCGTTCGTCGGTTATTCGATCGCCCCAAGATCGGTATCGAAAGTAGGAGGACTCCATTTCTTCGAATTCATCATTCGGCATTTGGCTGAAGGTAAAATCTCGCAAGACTGGATAGTTGGTGTCTTCAAGCGATGGTATAAAAAACCGACCAATTCCAAACCCAGGAGATTTTACGAACATGTCGATGCGGCCATTGTGCAGACGTTGCAGCGCACCCACTCGGCCGAACAGGCGTGACTGACGTGAACCGCTTGCTTCGTTTTCAAATTCTGACTCACCCGGAATTTCACGTTCGGGCAAGCCTCCAGCTTCAGCCGACTTGCTGGCATCCTCTGCTTGCGACGGAACGTAAGATTCGTACTCGAGTCGCCCCGACAGATCAGCCAGTTGAATCTGTTGTCTGTGGGACTCAAGTTTCCGATAGCCGGGGTAACCGACGCAGACACCAGCCGCAAACGCCAGCAAAGTTACACTGACGGAACGAAATAAAGTCTGCTTGACTGTCCAGCGTTCGGGCCTGATTTTCGCGAGGCACAGCATTCCAACATGAAGCATGCCGTTGAGTGCCATGACGCCTGAAAAAAACATCAGTAACGGATTGCACAACAGCAACATGATTAACGCGACAACCGACCCTGGAACGACGGTATTCCCATGAGGCAAACAGATCAAGCATGTAACGGTGATAACTGAAGAAGCGATGACACAGGTCCAGAACAACCCGTTGCTGAGCCCCATGTACGCCATCATCGCGAAAAAAATTGCGATAAGTGTTGACGCAACGGTCAATTCTTTGAGCGACCATTGCCACCACGGTGACGCAGATTCGCGGACGGTTTCTGGAACGCTCATTCAAATGACTCCCCTCAATCGCAGGCCAAAGTTCGATTGCGAATCCATTCTCGCTGCCGCCGTCATGATTTCCGTTCAACGCTCGAGGTCAACCCTTGTCTTCGAGTATCCGCAACCGTTTGCTCATGCGCTCGCCATCGCCGCCCGTTCGAAAGGAATACGTATCCACAAGACAAGTAATTTCAGAGTCTGGTAGACCCGCACGAGTAACCAGCAGGAGGCCGAATCTTGCCGAACCGCACTTGGTCTGCGGCTGCAATACGGTGCTACGGTATTTGCGGCGCACGGCGCGCCGACAACAGCCGGATTCGAGTGCTCCGGGCCTCAAAGACCATTACGTCAACAAAAAACAATATCTTTTGTGACAATGGCCGCCCATAGAGCGAAGGATCCGCTTGACGTGAGCCGATAATGAGTCATAATTTCGGCTCTCTTCCGCACCTAGCAAGCTGTCTCGCCTTCCACCGCTTTTCCCGTTTCGGGGGTTTAGCGATCTGACATCATTCCTTGCATTTCTAAAGAGATACCGCTCATGCAGCGCAAAAATGGATTTCGCCGGTCTCGAAACTCGGTCCGACGGCCCCTGACTCGTTCGAAGAATCGCAGATCTTCAACGTCGAACAATCGGCAACTCGATTTCCAATCGCTTGAGCCTCGCCAATTGCTGGCGGCCGATTGCCTTGAGGTTCAACCGCTCGATTCGTTGAATGGACAAAGCGAGCTGACTGCCAGTCGTTCGCCCCAGTCAAACGATGCGACTACCGAGCAACAGCAAGCCGCTCAGAACATCAGCTTACCCGCTGGTCTGCCGCAGA
>CALFWL010000205.1 GCA_937928215.1 uncultured Pirellulaceae bacterium
GTCATGGCGGCGTTACTTGGCCCGAGAAAGGGCAAGTTCGTCAACGGTCGTCCGATGGCGATCGCCCCAAGTAGCCTGCCGTTGGCAGCGATCGGCGTGTTCCTACTATGGTTCGGCTGGTTTGGTTTCAACGGCGGTTCAGTCCTGAGTGCGGATCCAGGGCTCGTTTCCTTGACCTTGGTCACTACTTCACTGGCTGCCGCTGCCGGTGGTCTGGCTGCCGCATTTATCTCGACCGTGCACGGTGGTAAGCCTGACCTGTCGATGGCACTCAACGGAATCTTGGCCGGACTGGTCGGAATTACTGCTGGAGCGGATCAGATGGCTGGATGGGAAGCCATCGTCATCGGTTTAATCGCTGGCGTTCTGGTTTACTTCTCCGTCCTGTTTATCGATGGCGTCATCAAAGTTGACGATCCGGTCGGTGCCATCAGCGTTCACTTGGTTTGTGGAATCTGGGGCACGCTGGCGGTTGGCATCTTCGGAGCCAAAGCGGGCGGCGAGCAGATCATGCATCAACTTTGCGGCATCGGATCCATTGGAGCGTTCACGGTCGTCTTTTCTTTGATCGTCGGACTGATATTGAAAGCCGTGATGGGCTTACGAGTCAGCCCGGAAGAAGAAGAGCGTGGCTTGGACTTGGGCGAGCACGGAATTGGTGCTTACTCAATGAACTAAGTTCAGCAAACGATACGAGGCTCGCCCTGTCGGAGACGACTACACTTCGGCAGGGCCTGTGAATCATGCGAGCCTGAATCGCAATCGGAAATCAACCGGTGTTATTCAGGCCGCTAACGAAGTGGTCAATGGTGGTTGGAGGGTACGTCGGAACCCTTGGGTACTGGCGTACTCCTCCGCACCACATTTTTAGAACGACGCTCGTCTTCAGTCCGACCGATTGAAGGCCATGGGAATAAGGAAGCGGCCTCCTGACCACGAGGCCGCTTTTTCTATGCGCGGTACAGAAAAGTCCAACGAACAGAAGTCATTTTGCTCTCATCCGAATGACGCCGTTCCAATCTTCAGGAGGCGTGTCCTCATGGCGGTGAATGTAGCTTTCAAGGAAATTCCGAGCCTGATCTTCCGTCGACATCGTCCGCAATTTCGACAACGCATTTTGCCAATCACCCGCTTGGAATGACTGAAGCGCGGCGGCGTACGATTCACTGCCGGCTGATTGATCGCGAAGCAGTTCGTGAACCTGGACGAAGTTGCCCATGCCATACGGCTGAAACGTGCCAAGTAAGCGGAACAGAGCCTGCGGTTCGCCTTCGCCTTCCAAAGTTTCAACGCAAGCCTTTCGAGCGGTCACCTCGTCGACAAGAACCTCCGTGCCCAGCCAGCGATTCATTCCCTCCAGCCTTGCGGCCAGATTGACGACTGGCCCGAACGCCGTGACCTTCACCTGATCCCGAGAGCCAATTTTTCCAGCCACGGCCAAGCCTGTCGCGATTCCAATCCCGGCTTGGAAATCATTTAAAGGATGTTGGCGATCGTTGGCAAATTCTGCGAACGCACCGCGGATACCTTTCGCCGCAAGGATCGCTTGGCCCGCTGAGTTCTGCCCTTCCAACGGCCAACCCCAAAATCCCATCGCGGCGTCTCCATGAAAGTCACCAACGACACCACCGTTTTCCAAAATGTGGTGCGTCATCACCCCAAGTGCATCGCTGACTCGTTGCAGCAAGTCGGATAAATCACCCGCCAACTGTTCTGATTTTTTGGAAAAACCTCGCAGGTCGCAAAACAAAACCGAAACATTGCACTCGCGAGGTGAAAGTACCTCTTCCGGATCACGATGAGCGATCGCGTTCAAAACAACGGGCGAGAAAAAACCGCGAAGACTCGCCTGGCGTCGATCAAGCTGCTTGACCCGCAACAGGTTTTTTAACGTTGAGCCCACGAGTTCGCAAAACTTGATGTCACCCTGCAAATCTGGTGTACCCGACCCTGAATCGAACGATCGAGTCTGATCGCCCGGTTTGACCACCGGTGTCACCGAGGGGCGATTGGCTCCGGCAACATAGATCGCCCAGCCCACGGTCGCCGGATTCGCCAATGGGCAGCAAAACGCCCAATCGTTTTCATAGTCAAACGTGTAGGCTGCGTCTTTGGAATCGGTTGCTCGTTGTGATACTTGCCAAATGTGAAGGACCGTTTCGCCTGACCCATCAGCTTCGCCAATCAGCCTTGCACTGGGGGCAAAATCTCCGCTACCCGCGCCACGGCGGTCCCAATGCAGCACGTTCAGGTTTACGTCTTCAGTTTCGTTTGAGTTTTCTCGGTCACAACGGACGATTCCGATCGTCGCTGCCGCTGGGATTCCCTCCATCAACGTGTTGACGACTCGGGTCAATAATTCCGATTCCTCCGTCGCGCTCGAAATCAAGTCCGGTAGTTGGCTCAGTACCTCGATCCTTCGATCTGCGTCCCGATACTTGACTCGTTCCAGAAAATCGTGCGAAAACGTTTGCTGGCTGACCGGCATGGGCACGTCCAACGTGGCTTCCGCCCGATCGAAGGTGAGCGTAAACGTCGTTTCACCAATCACAAAGTGCTCGCCCGACTTCAACCAGAAAACGTCTTCTTGAGCACCGTTATGAAAAACCGGATTGGCCGCCGATTCCAGCTTGACCACGTTGACTCGTCCGTCATGCAAAGTCATTTGCACGTGGCGGCGAGAGATCCGGTTGTCCCACGGCACCGAGTGCGTTCGTGTCGCGCGGCCCATTTCGACTGGTTCATTGGGCGGTAAGACGCGTCGCCAGCGCTGAGCCGGCAGGATCCCTTGGGCGATCAATTCAGGCATAAGATTTATTGAACGTCATGACATCCAACTGGTATAGAACAAGTAGCCCGCCGCAAAAATGGCGATGGATGCCACGGCGGCGATAGATTGCAACCTTCCGCTATAGAAACCCCGTGTTGCATGGTCGATTCTCAGGTACCCGAACAAAACGGACAACTGCCCCAACACGATTACAATTAGCGTTCCCGTCAATAACAACCGATTATTCAACGTCGTCTTGGGTTGAGAGCCTGCGGTTTGTGTCGGCGTGAGGTTGATGTCCGAACTCGAGGCGATTTCACGGTCCGCTGCATCCGGCTGGCTGGCAAAATCCTGGCCAGCGGCCGCAGTGTTTGTGGTTGCCGGTACCGTGATGAAAAGGCTGAAAAATACGACCCAGCACGCGTTGATGCAAAACGGGTGGCTCATTCTTCGTGGCTCACTTTCTGCGGGCGGCAGATCGCCGCTCGCTGCTGGGGATGTAACCACGGCGAGGCAAACTGGATCGACATGGAGGCCGCGAAGGCAAGGATGCAACCACTGACAGCGGGAAGGTTGAAGACCCGGCAGAGGACAATCGCCCAGACCATGCACAGTCCGACGCTCCAGATGCTGACGCGAGTTCGACGCACCGGGTCTGCCTGCCGCCACCAGCGAAGGACTCCAAAAATGATTGAAAAAAATGACACGCAGGCCGGCAGCGCGGCAAACAAAGGACTAACAGGCCCCACGAAGGAAGCCTGATTTTCGGCAACCGCCAAAGACGGCAGATCCGTATGCAGCACTCGAGCGACACCATAGGACACGACTCCGATTCCAAACCCCGTCAGCAACATCGTCATTTGACGAAAGCCAACGCTTTCGTCTTGAACCTCCCAGAACTTACCCGCCAACAACGCTGCCCAGCAGCAAGCGATCGCCGTGATCGTCAGCCAAAGGTATTGACTCCAGGCGTCAAGTGTTGGACTGAGCAATCTGCCGTTCAAAACAAGTCCGAAGAAGATCAGCACGATACACGAAATCGCGCCACCCAACAGAGAACCAATCAACTCAGTGAAACGATCGATCTCCGGACGGGTCGCGATCCATTTTCGGACCAACGAACCTTCGGCTCGTCTTGTTTCACGCTCCAGCAGTATCTTGCTGACCGCTCCGGTTCCTCGCGAGTAGACCGAGAACGACACATAATACAGCAGGTAGACGACTCCCACCCATAGCGTCGTGGGAACCAACCAGCCCGTTTGTGTCAACGCAATCCAGACAGTCAAAATCAGCAACGCGACTTTGACCGGCAGGATGACATTACCGCTGTCCCACCAATCAGCAAATTTTGGAAATCGTCCGCCTAACAGCCGAGTCACAGGCCCTTCGATGTCTGAATTCAATGCCGTTAAACGTTCGGGGGCCTCGCCATGTCGCACGGGACCAAACTGAATGTCAGGAACCACGACTTCCGTGGGAACCTCTTCGACAATCACGCGTGACACGTCAACGCTTGTTGACTTCGCAGCCGGATAATGCGTTTCTTCTTGTTGAGTGGTTGCCTTGACGATACTGATCGGATGAACGTCCGTCGGAGAAACCTTGGACCCGCGAGGGATGTCATCGGTGTGAATCATGGCTCCAACGGTATGCCACGAAACGATTTTGTGACTGTTGTTGACGACATCCTGCCACGGAAGATCTTTCAACATGGCATGCACGGAAGAGTAGCGCTGCTTAGGATCTTTTTGCAACGCCATTTTCAAAACGGTGTGAAATGGAGGCGGAACCACTGACAGATCGGGAGCGGACGTGAGGTGCTTCATGATGATTTCCTGAGCACTTTCGCCATCGAAGGGAACCGTGCAGGTTAACATTTCGAACAGCAACACGCCCAAGGCGTAGATGTCGATCTCCTTTCCATAAATTCCGTTCCCAATTTCCGGAGCCATGTAGTGGAACGTTCCAACGGCTTCTGTCTGGCCAGATTGGCGGCTTGAGGAGATGAACTTGGATAGTCCATAGTCGCCAATCTTCACCACACGTGAATGCTCATCGCAGAAAATATTGCCGGGCTTAAGGTCGCGGTGAACGATGCCTTTCTCGTGCAAGTACGCGACCCCGGAAGCGATCGCGGTGAACCACGCCTTGACTTGAGGCTCAAGCATTCCCCGCGGACTGGCTTCGATCACGTCTCGCAGGCTGGGACCGGCGACGTACTCCATCACGACCCACTTTTCGTCGTACTGATTCGTACGGATATCCCACAACGAAATCAAGTTGACGTGATTCAAGTTCAGACATTGCTGCACGCCGCGAATTTCGACATCCAGGTTCCGCTGGATCTTTTTCAGAGCAACTTCTTTTCCGGCCCGGCTGACCGCGAAATAGACCTCGCCGAAACCACCAATCCCAAGTCCGCGTTTGATGGTGTAGTCATCAAGCGGTCGAGACCCGCTGCTGTAAGAATACTTCATCCGGTGCACTATGCCGCTTCCGCGCCTCTGTCGAGAACATCAACAGGTCCCAACGAACCGTCGAGAGCCTCTTTTGACAATGACTTAACTTTAGCTGCCCGAGCTTGGACTTGTCCATGGTTCAAACGGCATGTCGAGGTTTTATAGCAATTCTTACCGCAGAAAGAACGTCAGCTTCCTCGTGGGTCGTGCTGCAACCAGACGCTAAAGATTGAGCATCTCAGATACGACTGCCCGGCTGGGAATCCAAGGCAATCAAAAAACGCCTCCGCACAAGCTTCCCCTTCAGAAGCCCCTTCAGAAGCCGTTAACGCAAACCAAGTCTTTCAGTACGTCGATGAGCACATTGATGAGCACGCCCAGATCGCCACGCAGGCTGGACGGTGGTCTGCGGGAGTGGCGGCATCCATTATTTCGTTTCACGCACCGAATAGTTTCGAAGCCGAGCAGTCGAGTACTTGTTCCAAGTCAGGAACGACCAAAATTCCCATCTCTGTTTTGAATGCACCCGCGTATGGGCATCCCTGAAGATGAGTCGTGTCGGCAGTTTCCGCGTTGGCAATGCGAAGGGTTTGCATTTGAGATTGAGCGTAGAACGCGACCAACCGGTTACCGGACGTTCGAGCCACAACCAGTCGGCGACCGTCCTTTGTGTCGCTTGGTCCGCCTAGCATGTTGCCGGACAACCCAAAGCTGTGCCCCAAACGAATGACGGGAACGGGTTGTTTGCGCCAGAAAATGTATCCTTCCAGCAATTCGGAGCTCATGCCAATCGGCATTATTTCATGCGCGGTCGTGACCTCCGCGACCATTGACAATGGCAACACAAAAAGAAACGTCGGGTCTTGGCTGGTGTCTTCCGGCATGAAAGCCAGAAGCTGATTGGCTCCTCCACCATCGCGGCGAGGAACGTTTTGGGCCGTCCTTTGAGCCACCTGCGATAAATGTTTTGCGGTCGAATCTGCCTGCTTGATGCCAAGTGCAACGGCTGGATCGAAAACCAGCCGCATGACATCTTTGGGATGATCTGCTTCCGGGTTGATGACTGCGATACAGTCAAAAATGCCACTCTGGTCGCTCGGGTGAGCGACTTTGGGCAGCGGGTAGAACGACGAGTAGTCAGCCATGATCGCACGCGACACGTCGCCGACTCGCAAAGCCAGCATTTGGTCTCCGACATGGACGGCCAGCAACGCTCTATCTTCCGGATCGGCTTCCATGGAAATATTGAGGCGATCGGACAGCAGATCAGCCAGCGAAACGATCGGAAACACTCCTTCGGCAGTTTCCAACTGATCAACGCCATCCGCCAGTTGCTGTCGCGAAAGCTGATGCACGCCGCTCAAGTTGTCTGTCCGCAGTGCGAAACCGTGTCCTGAAGACTGGCAGGCAACCAGCTGCACTTGGTTGTCGGCTTCGAGCGCCGGCCGCGACTGTTGGGGTGCGAGTAGGGTTGTAGCTGTCATGCGAATTCGATCCTAAAGTTGTTTCCGGCGCTCGCAACCGATCGGCTGAACTTGAAAGCAATCGGCTGCGGGGGCAGTTCGATTGGTCATTCGCCCGGTTGAATGGGGTTGGAGTTTCAGACGTTAGCGGTTTGGCGATCCAAAGTGGCGTAGCGATTGATCATTTCAATCAATCGTTCATCATTGAATGGCTTCACGATGTGCTCGTCCGCACCGGCATCTAACGCCATTGTTCGGTGCTTGCTGCTGGCTCTAGAGGTCACCATCAAGATCGGCAAATCGGCAAACTTGGGTTGGTTGCGGAGGCGGTTGATCAGCTCGATGCCGTTCATCCGAGGCATTTCCATATCGGTCAGGAAAACGTTTGGCAGGTCGTCCATGCTGCTTAACTGTTCCAACGCATCAATGCCGTCTTTCGCATCGATCACATCCCAGCCTGCCGAGCGAAGCAAACCGGCTGTGACGCGGCGAACACTGATCGAATCATCGACGACCATTGCGAGATTGCGACGAGCGGCCTGGGCCTTGCTGGCGTAACGAGAGTTGTCAAACCGTTTGCCAACTCCACCAAGCTTCCCGGCGATGTCTGCAGGATCCAGAATTGAGATAACAGAACCATCACCACGAACGGTAGCACCCAGTAAACCCGGCACGTGACGCAAATGGTCTCCCAACGTTTTGACCACAATATCTTGCGAGCTTTCAATTGAGTCGATGGTCACGGCGATCTCGTCATCACCATCCTGCAGCAAGAGCAGAGGAACGGATTGGCTGAAATCCACGTGTTCGTCGGGTGTCAGTTGCAGATGGTTGCCCAGATTTTTCAGCTGAACACTTTGATCACCAATTCTGACGATCGGCTTCTTACCGACGGTTCCCACATCGCTTGGATCAAGTCGCAGGATTTGCTGGACCGATTGCATTGGGATCGCAAACGTTTGACCGCTGGTTTGAACCAACAATGCACGGCTTACTGCCAGTGTGGTTGGTAGGTGGATGGTGAACGTTGCTCCTTTTCCAAGTTCGCTGTCGACACGGATCGAACCTCTGAGACGTTGGACCGCCTCACGAACTACATCCATCCCAACACCGCGACCTGAGACATCGGTCAACGTGTCGGCCGTTGAAAAACCTGGAGCAAACAGTAACGCGTGGAGCTCTTCTTCAGAAAGCTCTTTGCCTTCTTCGATCAAGCCTTTCTCAATCGCCAGTTGGCGGACCTTTTGAACGTTGATACCTCGACCATCATCCGAAACCCGGATCGTGACCTGGGTGCCTTGGTTAAGAGCCTCGATCGTTAACTGCGATGTCGCCGGTTTGCCGGCAGCAATTCGTTCTTCCGCTGATTCGACACCATGGTCGATCGCGTTCCGGATCAAGTGTTGAAGCGGATCAGCGATCTCTTCAAGCACGGTTTTATCGAGTTCGGTTTGCTCTCCGACGACGACCAGGTTGACCTTTTTCGACAGTTTATTGGCAACGCTTCTGACGGTTCGATCGAGTCGGTTGACGATGTTTCCAACGGGCACCATGCGGATATGCATGAGCCCATCTTGTGCGTCACGATTGAGCCGTTGTTGTCGCCCCAAGAGCGAGTCGAAGTCGCCCAGCAGGTTTTTGAATTCACCCGTGACCATCGACACATCATTGGTCGTTTCTGAAAGCGTCCGAGCAAGAAGATGAAAATCTGTGTAGCGATCAAACTCCAACGAGTCCATATCGTTCGTGGAACTGATGGCGCCGTGCCCCAAGCCTTCGGTTGCATTCCCTGAACCGAGTCGACCCGTTGACCGGACACGCAGGGCGTCGACGCTGTACCGAGTCTCCACATCGTGGACGACACTTCGGAATCGGCCAACGGCAGTGTTCATGTCATCGATTCGTGATTCGAAATCGGCCAAGCGTTGATGAAAAGCCGAACGGTTTACGATCATTTCGCCAACCAGTTTGACCAAGTCGTCCAAGCGATCCAAAGGGACTCGCAGATACTGGGTCGGTTGGGCATTGGTCTCGGATCGCACGTTTGTCTCGGATCGCTCTGGCTTGTCGCCGCTTGTGTCGTCGTTTGAATCGGCCAGAGCTTCTTCACGAAGCTTGTGAACTTCGGCAAGCACCGTTTCTTCGGCATCCAAATCGGTGGATTCGGCCGATTCATCCAGATCGGCGGACTCAGTTTCTAGTTCAGCAGGAAGTTCAGCAGGCGATGACGCGACCGGATCGATCGAGGAATCGTTGCCAGCAGTGAGTTCTGTCATCTCACGTGCGTAATTCTCGTAGATTTCAACCAACGCGGTCGCGGTCGTATCTGGGTCGACTTTTGTGGTCGTCAGATCTTCCAGTTGGTCTGCGGTGGACAATAGCAGCCCGATTTGAGCTTCGGTTGTCGTCAAGTTGTGGTCGGCAAGGTAGTCGAGCAAGTCCTCCATTCGGTGGGCCAGTCGCGTGACGACCTCCATCCCAACCGCGGCTGCCGCTCCCTTGAGCGTATGGGAGGCTCGGCGTACATCACCCAACGCGGGGCCGTCACCACGGTTTACCCGCAGTCGATCTAGCCCATCGTAGATGGTCCGCACATGCTCGGCGGCTTCTTCGCTGAAAATCTCAACCAGTTCGGCGGAGATTTGACCACCAGATTGCAGTTGAGCAATCACCTCGGCGTAAGTTAGTGGTGTGTTGTTGGCAGGCATGATGTCGTCCTGTTTCGGTGCAGCGTTGGATTGCTGTAGTGATTGTGTGAGGGTCGGCAGAGCCAAGCCGGATGCACCAGAAAGTGGTCACAGAATGAAGCCACTTGCTCGCGCGCCAAGCTTGCTTGGAAAATGCGAAGTCGAACAGGCTGGCGAGCCGAGATTTTCGACTCGCCAGTGTTCGTCCGAATACTTGGAAACTAGCCAGCAGGCTGAGCTTCGGTTGCGGTTGCGACGTCGGCACCGCTGTTGACCAATGCTGAGACAGCACTGACTTGATTCATGACACCAAGTTCAGCAGCCATTTCATTGGTGGCCGCCGGATCCGAGTCCGTGACACGGAACTGAGACACCGAATCACGAAGCGTCGTCGCCAAGTTGGTCAGTTTTCCGACCGACTCCGCAGCAGAACGCGACTTACCGGCTGACTCCTTCGTGGTGGAAGAAATCTCGGTCATTGCCGAAGCAATTTCCGTCGCCACGTTCGCTTGACGCAAAGCCGATCCACTAACACCTTGAATCAATTCAGCAAGTTGGTTCGAAACGCTATCAATCTCTTGCAGCGTTTGACCAGCCTGAGTGGCCAGTTCCGAACCTTCAACAACCTCACGAGTCGACTCTTCCATGTCGCTGATCGCTTCGGTCGTTTCAGACTGAATCGCTTTAATCAGCGTCGAGATCTGCTTGGTCGCGTCCGCCGATCGCTCAGCCAGACGCTCAACTTCTTCCGCAACCACCGCGAAACCTTGACCGGCATCACCAGCCATCGCGGCCTGAATCGAAGCGTTCAACGCGAGGATCGATGTACGGTCAGCAATATCAGAAATCAACTGAACAATTTCACCAATCTCCTGGGATGATTCACCCAGACGCTTAATACGCTTGGATGTCGATTGCACCTGATCTCGGATGCGCTGCATACCGTCAACCGTATCCGCCACCGCTTTCGCACCTTTGGTCGCAGTCGCACGGGCTTTTTCGGCCACCTGCACACTGTCGCGGGTTTTGTCGGCCACTTCTTGGAACGATTGAGTCATTTCGAGAACCTTCTCAGAAGCTTCTCCAATTCGTACCGCTTGAGCCTCTGTTTCGTTCGATAGGTTCGCCGAAACACCTTGAATATCGACCGCAGATGTTGTCACCTGATTGGTCGCGTTTTGCACTCGCTCTACCAGCGAGCGAAGCTGAGTGGTCATGGAGTTAACACCACCAGCGATCGTGCCCGTGATATCCTCACGAACTTCCGCCTGCTTGGTCAAGTCTCCAGCCGCGATACCTTCCATCTCGTGAACCAGATCAGAAATCGATTCCTGAATCTGCTCTCGTTCTTCGTTCGACTGAATCAGCGACAACGTGTTGTCACACATCGCGTTGAGTGCCGTGGCAACCTCACCCAGTTCGTCCTGCGAGGACACATCAGCACGAGCGTCGAAGATACCGATACCAATACTTGACAGCATGTCGGTAATCGAGTCCGCCTGCTTGGCGATACCACCAGCGAGCCAACGTACGAGGAAGAAACCTAGTCCAAGAGCAAGGAATCCGGGAATGGCCGCAGGAAGAGCAAGGGCCGCCACGGTCATCGGTTTCTGAACTTCCGCGAGGTCGATTTCAGACATCAGAGCCCAAGTAATGGGGTCCGTCTTTCCAGCAACACCGGGATACACCGTAATGGGGGCCCATGAACTAAGCACGGGAGCACCACGATAGTCGTCGATCACTTCAATACCCGACTCACCTGCGAACGAGCGTTGTACCGCTTTTGTGTTCACAGGAAAATCTGGATTGATAATGGTCGTCGAAACACCAAGTTCCTCAAGGAAGCGAGAGTCATTTCGGAACAAGTTGTCAGGCCCGACCGCGTACGTTTCGCCCGTCTCACCCAAGCCTGTACGCTCCGCCATGATCGCCGCAATACGTTCGATGGGCATCTGGAAGATCGCGACACCGATTTTCTTGTCACCATCAAAAATTGGCGACGAAATGAACGAAGCAGCATCTTCGTACGACGGCAGGTAGGGTTGGTAATCTACCAGGAACACCTCGTCAGGTGACGAAGCTTCCGCCGCCAAGCGGAACGCCTCACCAAAGTTCGTTTGCGAGTACGGTCCGTCCCTCAACGAAGTCGTGTAATCGAGTTCTTTGAAAACCGAGTAGGCAATGTCTCCAGATTCCAAATCGCAAAGGAAAATATCGTAGTAACCGAACTTTTGCAGGTAGCTTCGAACAACCGGATGGTATTCGCCATGCAACTTACTGTAAGTAGTTCCGTCGCTCGCTGCGTCAAGAGCTTCCTTCGAACCCAGTGGATTGGGGTTGGCTTTAATGTACTGGTATTGAAGGTACAGAGTGTCCTTGTCCAGTGGATTGAACTGCTCCGCTGTTGGCGGGACGACATCTCCACCGTTGCGACGCTGGTACTCGCGAACGAAATCGTTGGCGTAGTACGACCGAAGTTCTTCAGCCATCTTTGCCAACTTGCTATCGTCAACACCCGCTTCACTGATCGCCGATCGCTGAGCGTCCGGGAATTGCCGCATCGCATCGACAATCATTTTATTTTGAGTGAACGTTGTGATCTGATCATTGATGAATTGGAAATAATCGGTCACCTGGGTGGATTTAACCGAACGAACGGATTCCAACTGAGCGAACGCCTGTTTCATCAAAGCGTTTTTGGACGTGTAGTAGAACGTACCGCCCACCGCAACCGCGGCCAGCAACGTGGTGCCGACGACCGCCAACACCAATTTGTTTCGAACTTTTGTGTTAACGCGTTCGAAGACTCCGGAGAGCCCGAACTTTTGCAATAGGGTTTGGCTTGCGGCCATTGTAGTAATCCTCGTATAAAACGTGCGTGTTAGGTGTAACGAAGCAAGTCGTTGCAGAGACTGAATTGCTTCAAACGTGTGATAACTGTGAAGTCATTCAAGAACGCAGGTTTCAATAAACGCCTGAGATTCTAAACGACCTGAAAAAACAAATTTACCGGGTTACAAATGCAAGCCGGAGTTTCACTGCTTCAAAAATGTTACTCCGACATGAATGCTTGCAGTTCCGTGCAACCCAGCAGTAAGTCTGGGTCGATCAGAACGGTGGTTGCCGCCCCCGAAAGGGCAATGCCGTTGGCAAAATTGGCAACACGATCGTTCAAGCCAGCAAGCGGACTTGATTCTGCTTTCAAGTTCCGAATGCCGATCACGCGGTCCACCACAACAGCCGTACTTGCGTCATGCTGTTCGCTGTGGACCACGATGATTTTTTCGCCGATGGTTCGTCGGCTTCCTGCGATTTCCAGCAAGTTGCGAAAATCGGTGACCGATAAAATCTGGCCACGTAAATTGGTAACGCCCCGCAGCCAAATTGGCGTGCGTGGCAAAACGGTGATGGCGCCGCAGCGGTCGATTTCCAAGACACCGTCCAAAGGCAAGCCAAACGTTTGACTTCCGACCTCGAACACAACGTGTCGCGGACCCACACTCTGCTGACCTGTGGAGCTGGCCCCGTCAGCCTGTTGATTCGGTATGGCCGGAGCGATCGCTCCGGCATCCAACGCGGTGTTCAGCCGATCAAGCAACGCGTTGAGCTCGTTTTCTTGAGAGGCTTCTACGGGCTGAGTGCCGACGTTGGAACCGATCAATTCGGCCGCCGCAGCCGCAAAATCTGCGTCCATCGCACTGGACGCAGTTTCGGCTTCATCAGCTAACCAGTTTTTCGCTTCGGCACCAAAGGCTGCTGCCAAGGCATTTTGAAGTTCGTCGTCGGTTTCGCCGCCAGTATTCGCGTTGGTTTCGGAGGTGTTCATGAATCAATTCGTTGATTGGGATGTGTGGCTTACTGAGATGCAGAGATGCTCAGCAATTCGTCGATGGACCGAATCAGTTCTTCACGGTTGACAGGCTTGGCAAGGTAAGCGTCAGCGCCCTGCTTTTGTCCCCAGATTCGGTCTCGTTCTTGATCTTTCGCGGTTAGCATTAACACAGGCGTGCGACTCGATTTGTCTTCTTTCAGTCTGCGGCAGACTTGGTATCCGTTTTTTTTGGGCAGTACGATGTCCAGGACAACCGCATGGGGTTGATGCTCTGCTGCCCGCGCTAAAGCCTCTTCGCCATCGGTTGCGGTGATGACTTCGTAGCCAGCCCCCTCTAGCATGTCCACGGTTGCGCGACGTGCGGTTGGGCTGTCTTCAACAACCAGAATTTTATGGACGGGCATGGCTGACTTTCCAAGTGTTCCAAACAATGTTTCTGCATCGAAGTTTGAATGCGAGCAACTGGTCTAGTAGACGCTCTCAATATCAGAAACGAACAGCATCGTGCTTTGGTCTAACTGTTTGCCCAATGAAGATTCAAAACCGACGATCTGAATCGTGTTGAATAACAAAGTCACGATGCTTCGCTTGACAGCTTGCAAGAGAGCCCGATTGGCGTCTTTGATCGTGACTTCGTTAGGGTCTTCTCCGCCGAAGGCGCGACGGATCATTCCACCCAATGATCGATTGGCGAGGAGAGTCTCAAGCACATGCACTGATGCCAACGTGCGTTCAATTGCTTTCTCGGTCTGAGCGTACGCTTCTCCAGTCAAGAAAGCCAAAGAGAACTCCGTCATCTCCAGAATCATTTTTTTGGTAGTTTCGATCGCGATATCCGTTTGATCAGCCGGATCCGCTTCCTTGATGGCTGACACCAAGAATTCAAGCTTGCAAAGCAAGTCGACGGAAGCACTTTCGAGCTCCTCATGCTTTTCGACGCTTCCATGCGCGGCCGGTGTGGCTGCGTTTGGAACCGCGTCGGGCGGGTTTGAAATGGACTGACTCATGATCTCAGGCACTTTCCGAATTGGCGGAAATGAACTTGTCATAGCACCCGTTAGCCGGGAACAATAACGTCTATGTTGGGGTCGATTGATTCGCTTTGGCTCAGGTCGCTGTCGCGGAGAGCAGTTGACGGCGGACTTGATGGACCAAGTCCGCTGACTCAAACGGTTTGGTTATGTATCCGTTGCAGCCAGCCATCTTGCCTCGCATTTTGTCGAAGACACCATCCTTCCCTGACAACAACAGGACCGGAATAAGTTTTGTGCGAGCGTGCTTCTTCACGAATTTGCAAAGTTGGTAGCCGCCCAGTCGAGGCATGTTGATGTCGGACAAAATGATGTCGGGACGTTGCTCAGCCAGAATCTTCAGGGCTTCAACGCCATCGTTCGCAGCGACAACGTTAAATCCGTTCCGCGACAAAGTCATCGAGACAAGTTTTCGAATGGTTGGGCTGTCATCCACGATCATGACCGTTGGTTGAGTTCCCGCTGGTTCGGCGGTTGCTTCGGCAGCTTCCGTTGGGGCTTCCACAACAGGTGCCGGTGACTGTGCCTGAGTAGCCTCGCTGACTTCTTGAGCCATTGCCTGAACGTCTTCCGCGATCTGTTCCTCAATCACGGAAGTCGAAACGGTCGGTGCAACGAACAATTCTTGTTCTGGTGCGATGTCCACCGACTCGGTGACTGCCACACCATCAGCAACGGGTAGTTCAACTGAAGGAACCGGAATCGCTGCTGCCAAGTCTTCAATGGTTTCCTGCAAGGCTCCGAGAGCATCCGTTTCGACGACTGGCTCTTCTTGAGGTGCTGCATTTTGTGAATCAGCCACGCAGGACGGGGCTTCAACAGGATCTGAAAATGAATCGGCCGTTGGTTCGTTACCGGCTGGTTCAGTAGCAGCTGGTTCAGTAGCAGCTGGTTCGTCAGCAGTGGCCGTCAGTTCACAGGCGACGCCAAGTGAGGCGGCGTCTGCAACGGGAGCGTCATCAAGTTGTTCGTCGACGCTGAGTGCGGTTGCCTCCATCTCATTGCTGGTCGGTCGATTGGAATCGAAAACCTGCTGTAGTTCTTCGTTCGTGATGACCGATGCAACGGGCTCCAGCGTCTCAACAGATTCATCACTGATATCTTCAGTCGTGCCATGCAGCTCTGGAGCACCAGCTTCTTCAAGACACTGCGATACGCTTTCAACTTCCACCATTGCTTCAGCCACTGGTTCATCAGTGGTTGTCGCTGAAGTCATCTCCTCTGCGACGGAAGCCGAATCAACGACTTCATCAGCGATCAGCGATTCAGACTCACAGGATGGACTGTCTGAAATCTCTGCCGCCGAATGAGTTTCAACTTCGATTTCCGCTTCAGCTTCTGCCACCTCGGTCGATGTGTCTTCGTTAGCTTGAGCAAAATCGCTATCGCTCGATTCTACGGCTTGCGAATCTTCGACTGATGATTCGAGAACCGGCTCGTTACTAACGTGCCCTTCACCGGCGAAACATGCGTCGTTCGATGACTCGACTTCTTGATCCGATGTCTCGGTTTCCGAGTCGCAAACCTCTTCGGCTTCACTGAAAACGCCTTCTAAGATTGCGAGCGGTTCCAGCCGGGAAGCCTCGAGCTCTTCATATTCAACTGCTGACTCGATTTCAGCCTTGACTGATTCCACCAAGTTGGTCGAACCGTCGGCTGGCTCCCCTGCGGAATCCGAATGCTCTTGGTCGTTTTGGTTCACCAATTCGGTGACCGTCGACTCAATACCCTGCACCCACCGTTGGCCTGCTCGAGCCAATTCATTTTCCGGATCGATCTCAATCGCTCGGTTAATTGCCAATTGCGCAGCAGCGGGAGAGTCCGAGGTCCAAGCGTACAACAGCCAAGTGTCGACGTTGTTGCCGGAACTTTCAATCGCGCCTTCAACATTCAGTCGTGCAATGAGTCGGTTGCCGGCAATAATTGCAGCGGCAGCCTCCATAGAACATCCTTGCAGGTCTTGAGGGGTCATCGTAATCTCAGGAGTTATTGGGACAACAGGGGTGTTCGAGGCTACCTGATGCAATCAGGTGGCGCATCGATTTCGGTTAACAGTTTGTCGGGCACCAACAGCAGAGCTGAACGCAATGCTTATTTTTGCTGGTACTGGTCGATTCCTTCCTCTTTCCATACCGAAAGAGTTTTCACATCTTTGGGATTGATTTTGACACCAATCGCATTGACGGGATGATCTGACTTCTTTTGAATTTCAATCCAATTCTTCTTGACGCTTTCTGGGATGGCCATTGAGTCAATTCCTTGCGTGGGTACTTTTGAAACTGCAAAATTTCGAAATTGCAGTCAGCGATTTGTAAAACATAGGTTGCACAATTGGGACGTGGCGGAATTTTGCCTAAAGAGTCGATGAGTCATTGTTTATCGAGACGAAACAATCGCGCAGCGCCGTTAAATCGTTGCAAACGGACTCCACGTTTTCTGTCGGTGTGCTGGCCGCAATCGCCACGTGATTAATTGCGGGTGCCAGTTTTTCCAAGCAGGTTTGCTGTAGGTCCTCGATCGTCAGGCTGTCAATGGATTCGAGGATTTCATGGTCTGGAACGCGATGCCCGAAGTGAAACTGCTGCGTGGCAATCCGGCTGACACGATTGCTTACGATATCTGTGGCCAGTTGACTTTGACCTCGGACCTGCATCACGGTCTTCCACAATTCCTCCTCGTCGACCGGGCTTGCCCACCAAGCCAAGCCCGTCAGCTCGATCAATATCAGCTCGATCACATGCTGTAACGCGCTCGGCGAGCAGCTGCCTTCGATCAGCAAGCAACCGGTGCTACGGTAGGCCAGCAGTTCAGTGTGAACGAAATAGACCAAACCCAGTTCATCGCGCAGTTTCACCTGCAAGCGAGAACTCAAGCCCCCGCCCAAGAGGGCACTGATCAAGTGCAGACGATACCGATGGTCGTTCGTGTAGGATTCTGTGGGTATTGCAAGTGCAAAGTAGGCTTGACCTGAATTGGCTTCCTTTACATCAATGCCACCTACTGGCTCAGGTTGCTCAGTCTCACGAGCCGTCCCATGACCTCGGAGCGTCCAAAACGCATCTTCGACCTGTTCCGCAAGACTCGCATGATCCACCGCGCCGGCAGCTGCGACGACGATTCGATCTGGCGTGTAGTGCCGAGAAAGAAACTGAACGACATCCGAACGGCCCAGCGAGCGAACGCTATCGACGCTTCCCGCAACCGGCCTGCTGATGCCATGGTTTGGCCAGAGCAGAGTCTTGATTCGTTGTGATAGTATTGCCGAAGGCATATCTTCGTAACCGCGAATCTCTTGGACAATCACTTCGCGTTCTCGTTCGAGCAAGTCTTCCGGGAAGCTGCTGGCGACCAATATGTCGCCTAACAAATCGATGGCGTAACTGGTGTAGTCCTGTAGCACGTGAGCGTAAAAGCACGTGTAGTCGGGCGCTGTGAAGGCTCCCAATTGCCCTCCCGCGGTATCGATCAATCGCGTCAGAGCTTTTTGGTCACGCAACGGCGTTCCCAGAAACAGAGCGTGCTCGCACAGATGGGCGAGCCCCGAATGGTCGGACGATTCGTCCGCAGGCCCCGCATCGACCAGCAACGACAACCCCACGCTTTGCGTTGACGGCACCCGTTCGCTGACAATCGTGATGCCATTATCAAGGGTTGTCTTTTCGCAGTTAATTTGGGCTTGCATGTTGTGGACCGGGCAGTGGGTTTCCGAAACGCAATCGATACTGCGACGGGTAACCATAGATTCCGCCCGATGACTCGTCTTGAATTGCCTTTCTTTTAGACACAAAAACGTCTGCCGGTTGAACGATGAAGAACGTTAGATTGGCTAAGTTGCTCTCAATCGCCAAAACCCTCCCAGCCATATCGCGGGGTCGTCCGATTGCTCTGATCGTTTTTATCCAACTCTTTTCGAAAACTCGTGGTTGGTTTCTTATCGCGACCTAGGCTAACTGAGTTGGAACCACAACTTTCCACACAACGTGACCCATCCTTTGAAAATCTTGAACCTGACGTGAGACTAGCTGTGAGAAATTCTACTCTTCGAAAATTGCCTATTCCGTTCATGGCCGCTTGTTGCCTAGGAATTTGTACGATTGGTGTATTGTTGTTCGTTAAAAACAATGGGTCCGACGTGGAACAAACAGCCGAAGTCCAAGCCGCTGAAAAACCAAAATCCGGTTCGTTGCGACCTTCCAATAGCAGCACACGCTATCGAACTGGGAATGTCGCCAAGCTGAACCGGCAAGGTGGCACCAGCTACCGCCCTGACCAAACGGTAGGAAGTCAAGTCGCCGAAACCACTGCTTCTCCCGAAGTTCGTTTCTCTTCAGACGCTGGTTCTGTTCCGGAGTTGACTCCAGCGGAGCCAGGCGAGCATGAGATCGCAGGCGATGTTCTGGACGAGACCCCAGGACAGCTAGGTGAACTCGATACGCGATTGGCGACTACCGAGACAAATCCTGAACCAGAAGCAGTCGTGCCACAAGCAACCGCTCTCCCGACCCCTGCTCAAACCAAAACTGCGACGGTTGCGGCTCGATTGAACCCCTCTGCCGGAACCAACAAATATTCACCTCAAGAGACCGATCCTTCTCAGGCATTGTCGGAAGCCTTGGACGAAAGTTCAGAACCGACCGACATTGTGATGCCCGACCTTGACCCCGAGGATGTCGTCTTGCCGGAATCAGAATCCGTAGTGTCGGCCCAACAAAAAATGACGGAACTAACGCCGTCTGAAGCTGCCTCCGACGAGCCCGTCGAATTGGCGACCAAGGAACAGAAAGCACCCGTCGAGCAAGTGATCGCCGGACAATTAACTCCAGAAAAAACCACTTCGTCCACGGTTACGATTCAAAACCCAGACGAAAACGAACTGCCTGTTTGGTTCGTCGCGAAGCAACGCAAGATTCAGCTGCAACCCGGCCAGAAATATGTCTGCCCCGCATCTGACGATTTGGGAATTCGATTCGCTCGCGGTGGAGACCTTGGTGTGGAGAAACCTGCCGTCACCGAAGGCACCTGGAGCTTTAGTGTCAGTCGCGAGGACGGGTGGAAGCTCAGTAAGGTCGAATGAACCTGCCACACGGCATTTCAGATTCAAGAAGCGGCCTCAGTTTATTGAGGTCGCTTTTTCTATGCGCTGCCTGAGTGACACGGACGAACGAGGCGAAGGCGAGTTGCGCCATGCCGGTCACGCACCACGCCGGTAAGCGTTGCCCAGAACTGTTATTGACGAGTGATGTATTTTCAGGATTTCATTTGAAATCTTGGAGCAATCTGAACCATGACACGTCAACACAACCGCCAGCGATGGGCTCGACGACTGCGGCGTTATCAACCCGCCAACCAAACCATCGTCGACCTTTGCCGTAGTGAGAACATCTCTCAAGCTTCTTTCTACTACTGGAGAAAACGGCTCGGCAATCGAGATCTGGAAGCTTTCACAGAAGTCGATCCGCAGTTTGCCGAAGTCACTCTGCAACCAGATTCCATCATCGACAGCTCCAACAGCGGCAAGTCGCCATCAGCGCCGTTGAGCACCGCTCGGTTGACTAACGGGATCCGAATCGAACTGGGCGGCGACTTGGCGCAGGTCCGCCACATCGTCGCACAACTGCTTGAGCATCAGGCCGAGGCGACTTCGGAATCCACGGAAGCTTCGAATGTTTGTGAGGCATCGTCATGCTGAGCCTCAATTCCGAAATCAAAATTTATGTCTGCCTTGCCGCCACCGATATGCGGAAAGGCTTTGCCGGTCTCTCGGGCGTGTCGCTTCAAAACGCTGGCAAGCGCCGCAGTCGTCACGCTGCGCAAACACGTAGCGGCTTGCTTCAGCGCTTTGTTGAAGCATCCAAGTGTCGCACGAAATAATTGGACACTTCTCGGTGAACAGCACCATGTTTGGCGGTTCAGGGTTGAGATTGAGTCGTGATTTTCGGGGCTTGGAGCCAACTTTGGAATTGCAGCAAGACATGTCGCACAACGGTTTTGCTTCGACGCCATTTGTAACGCACTTTTTCCAAGTACCGAAGCTGGCGGTTACAACGCTCGACATTGTCGACGACTGGGACGACCACGGCCTTTCTTGATTTGTTTTGGTTTCAAGTCACGACGGACCTGTCTGGCGGCGTCGAGAACCAGCTTGTTCATTTCGGCCATGACATGAAAAACGCAGAGCTGATGTCTCGCTTGAGGCCACACCGATTGGATCGTTTTGGGATAGAGTGCCGAACGGTCCGAGACTACCGTT
>CALFWL010000206.1 GCA_937928215.1 uncultured Pirellulaceae bacterium
TCATTACCGAGTAGTTCAATGAATACCATCAATAGAACCTTACTGGCTGTCTCCATCGTTGCGGGAAGTATCCTGTCGGCTCAGCTAATCAACCCTTCCCTTGCGGGGTTTGCAGCAGCGGCAGTCGACCATAGTTGCGGATGTCCTGCGGGGACAGCCTCCTGCGAAAGTTGTGTCAATTGTTCCTGCAACGAATGTGAAACTTGCGTCGAACCGGCAACACCTTGCACCAAGAAACGTGGCTGCGGTTGCAAAGGTTGCCGCAAACCTCGCAAGAAAACCAACTGCCCCAACTGCCTCAGCTGCCCCAACTGCGCGGTCGAGTGTGACACTTGCACACTGAAACTGGATCATTACGAGGAAGAAAAAACATGTTTCAAGACCGAACAAAAGATCGTTTGCATCCCACCCGTGCGATTCCCTTGGGAGGAGTGCTGTCCTCCAGGTCGTTCAAACAAGACTCGGACCGTCAACGTTCTGAAGATTCACAAATACAAGTGCAAATCGTGTGGGTACAAATGGGAGCTTGATTCATTGCCCGAGCCAAACGATTCAACCAGCTCCGAGAAATCCACTGAACCGGAAGCACCCGCAACCAGTCAGCCTGAGTCAGCACCCGCATCGGAAATGTCGACCGATCCGGCAACCAACATCGATCCGGTCGTCGCTCCGGTTGGCAACCAAAGTTTGTTGACGCCAGCCGACGCTCCTCGACCTGCTTTTGAGCAGCCGCAAGGATCGTCGGTGCCAGATTTCGGCAAAGTTCCAGCCGCACCGTCAGCAGCGAATTGATCTTGAAGCGAACTGATCGGCAATTCGTGACTTGAGCAAGGAAGCGGTGATCGTTGAATTTTCACTGCTTCTTTTATTTGGCCGTGTCAGTTGATTCACGCAGGGCTTGCGAAATCAACAAGTTACCCGCTGGAAACGATTCAATCATAATTTTACGCGAGCGAAATCGACGTGAATTACTGTCCGGCAAATCCTAAAACAGTCGGTTCAGACCATTCAGCGCGGCGACGCGATAAGCTTCTGCCATTGTCGGGTAATTGAACGTCGTGCGAGTGAAGTACTCCAACGTATTCGCGTCGCCTTCCTGTTCCATGATCGCTTGACCAATGTGAACGATCTCGGCAGCGTTGGGCCCAAAGCAATGGACGCCCAAAATCTCCAACGTTTCGCGGTGGAAGAGCAGCTTCAACATGCCGACTCGTTGGCCGAGTATCTGGGCTCGCGCAAGATTCTTGAATTGCGAATTCCCAACCTCGTAGGGGACTTTTTCTTCGGTCAACTGCTTTTCTGTCTTGCCGATGCAACTGATCTCCGGGCTGGTGTAGATGCCAGAAGGGATCTCTTGAATCCGCTGGCACTCGGGACCGGTTTCGCCAAGAATTCGCATCGCCGCCGCACGCCCTTGGGTGTACGCGGCACTCGCAAGTGACGGGAAACCAATCACGTCACCGACGGCAAACACGTTTTCGACTTCCGTTTGAAAACAATCGTTGACCGTTAGATAGCCACGGCTGTCAGGAGTCAATCCGATCTCTTCCAATCCAAGATCGTTGCTGTTACCCGTCCGTCCGGCCGCCCACAACAGCGCGTCGGACTTCAGCTGTTTCCCACTTTTCAGATAGGTCACGACACCGTCATCCTCTCCAACAATCTTTTCATACGTTTCATTGTGTCGAATCACGACACCACGTTCACGCATGTGATAGCTGAGCGCGTCGCTAATTTCATCGTCTAGGAAATCCAGCAGCTCGCCGCGACTGTTGACCAGATTGATCTTGATATCTAGGTTTCGAAACATGGACGCGTACTCGCACCCGATTACTCCGGCTCCATAGATGGTCATTGAATGTGGCTTGTGGTCGAGCCCCAGAATAGTGTCACTATCAAAAATACGGGGATGATCAAAATCAACATTGTCAGGTCGATAGGGACGAGACCCGACGGCCACGACAACATGCTCGGCGGAGATTGTCTGCGTCTGGTCAATAGAAATCGTGTTGGCGTCCACAAATCGAGCTTGCCCAAACTCGATCTGACAGTCGTTCCGTAAGTAAAATCTCTTTCGCATCCTTTCTTGGCTGGAAATCACTCCCTGCGCCGTTTCAACCAATTGCTTGATCGATGCGTCTGTTTTGATCCCCATCGCCGAGATCATCGGATGGTTCATCGCATCGGTGTAACCACCAATGGCAAACTTCAATGCCTTGCTGGGGATGGTACCCCAATGAGTGCAACCGCCACCAATTTTGTCGTACCGTTCAATCACGACCACCTGCTTGCCTGCCTTGGCCAACTGCATCGCGGCACCTTCGCCGCCGGGTCCACTTCCAATTACAATCGCGTCTACTTTGGTTTCTGCCACAGTTGTTTCCGGCGTTCAACGACGCGGACTCCATCAGGATGAGAAAAACAGTATCTCGATCGATTCTGACAGGTCTTCCACCAATCCGCAATTCGATCGACTTGATAAATCATGTTTACGGCGCTCGCAAACGAAGAAATTCAAATTCTGGCCGTCGGTCGCCAGCGAGCATGCCTACCAACCGCTTGCCAATCGAAGGCGCCATCTTGAAGCCGTGGCCAGACAAGCCCGCGGCGAAGACGACATTGTCGTGATCGGGAACTCGATCCACTAGGAAATGCCCGTCAGTCGTCGCGGTGTACATGCAGATACTGTGGTGGACCAGACGTTTTCTGCCAAATATCAGTCGCTGATCCATGAATGATTCGACGGCGGCCAGTTCGTCTGAATCGAGTGATCGATCAATCGTTGTCGGATTGGGTACTTCTTGCCCGCCCGAGTGTCGACAGACTTTCATACCAAGATAATCAGTCTCCGGCACACCATAATAAAGATGGCCATCCGGTTGATCGAACAGAAACACGGGGAAATCGTTGACTTGCTTTTGGTCAACGCGATCCAGTTGGTACCAATGTTGTTGCTTGCGAAGCACGGTCAAGTCGTCTTGCAAGAACGGCAGCAGGTCACGTGTCCATGCACCCGCCGCAATAATCAATCGTTCGGCCTGGAATTCACCTCGGTCGGTGTGCACCGTCACCAATCCTGACGCGCTGACGTTCCAACGCTGCGCTACGGTATCGGACTGAATTTCGGCTCCATGTTTCAACGCTTGAGAGACCATCGCAGTCACACATTGCTCGACCAGCAGGTAACCGCTTTCCGGTTCAAAGACCCCGACATGATCGTCGCGCAGATTGAAGATCGGCAGCCTTTGTTTGATATCTGCTGCGGTAAATTTTTCATGCGGCAAATCAAACTGCTTCGATGATTGAAGCACGCCTTGGACGACCTTGCTATCGGGAAGGCCAATCGCCAAGACTCCCGTCTGGTGCATCAACTGCTTGATCGAAGGCTTGGTGCGGTAACGCTGATTAAGTTCGTCCCAGAGTTCTGCTGACTCCATCAGAATCGGCACGTAGTCTGGGTGCTCGAAGTACGCCTTGCGAAAAACCCTCGTCCGCCCGTGCGAGCTACCTTTATCATGAGCCGGCCCAAAGCGGTCGATTCCCAGTACGTTCCATCCGTGGAGGGCTGCGTATCGCAATGCCGCACTTCCGACGCCACCGAAACCCAGCACAATACAGTCGTATGTTTTCATCGAGAAATAAAAGTTTCGCAGAACGATCAATTAATGATTTGGTGTGGGCGGGCGATAAGTTTCTAGGTTGATATTGCGGAACCAGTCGATCGTTTTCGTCAGCCCTTCACGTAGTGGGATTTTCGGTTCCCAACCCAAATGTTTCTTCGCAAGCGTGATGTCCGGTCGACGTCGAGTCGGGTCGTCCGGTGGCAAGGGCTTGTAGATTAGTTTTGATTTACTGCCAACGATATCCAGTGTCAGTTCGGCCAACTCCTTGATCGTGTATTCTCCTTGGTTCCCTAGGTTGATTGGACCAGTGACTTCATCAGGCGCATCCATCAGTCGGACGAACCCCTCGACCAAGTCATCACGATAGCAAAAGGATCGGGTCTGCGAACCGTCTCCGAAAATCGTGACATCTTTTCCGGACAAAGCCTGCACAATGAAATTACTTACGACTCGACCGTCAAACGGGTGCATTCGGGGGCCGTAGGTGTTAAAGATTCTCGCGATGCGGATTTTAGTTTTATGCACTCTGTGATAATCGAAGAATAACGTTTCAGCAGCACGCTTGCCCTCGTCATAACAAGCCCGAACTCCGATCGGATTGACCGAGCCGCGATACGACTCGGGTTGCGGATGAACTTCCGGATCGCCATAAACCTCACTTGTCGATGCTTGAAAAATTTTGGCGTTACATCGTTTTGCCATGCCCAGCAAATTGATGGAGCCCTGAATCGACGTCTTCATCGTCTTGATTGGGTTGTACTGATAGTGCCCCGGTGCCGCCGGGCAGGCGAGATTGTAGATTTCGTCTACTTCCAACAGAATCGGAGCTACGACATCGTGCCGAACAAGTTCGAAATTCGGTTTGCCAAGCAGATGCGTCACGTTCGTTTTCTGACTGGTGAAAAAATTGTCTAGGCAGATCACGTCGTGACCTTGGTCGACCAGTCGCTCACATAAATGCGAACCTAGAAACCCCGCACCTCCTGCGACCAAAATACGTTTGATTGTAGACATGAGTTATCTCTGTGGTGGATTTTGTTTTGAAAAGGAAGAATCAGAGTGGCGGGTCGAACACTCGTCGGACCGAACGTTCATAATAGGTCAGTATCGGCTTTGAACAACTCCCATTGAACTCCTTTGACGACTTGCGGAAAAATAGTTCGCCGATCCAACCGACGGATGAAAGCGGATCTCACAAAGCACGAGTGGTGTTTCAATCGGGAACAAGGCGCCATTTTTCCCGTGCGAACGCGTTCCACCCAGCGAAACGGAAATGCCCATCCCAAAGATCCGGATTAAAACTCTCCCGAACTTGCGGTTAACGCGTCTCGAAGAATTGTTTGAACGAGCCAACGAACGGAAATCCATTATGAAAACCCACCAGCATGAATTTGACCAAATTGAAGACTATCTTCATCATCGCGCCCCTTACCTGTTGATCAAGAACATCGTTTCCATGACGGAATGTGAAATCGTCACGATGTCGAGTATCTCCGGCAACGAGTTTTTCATCTCCGGGCATTTTCCGGGTGCTCCGATTCTTCCGGGAGCGATGATGCAGGAAATGACGACTCAGTCTGCCGGAATCCTGATCGCCGCAAAGCACAACCCGATGGAGGAGTACAACACTCACGATCCGTTCTTCAACGAATACGCATTGGGGGTGCTAATCAAAGTCAAGCATGCGAAGTATCAAGGGTTTGCGCGTCCGGGTGACGAGCTCCACATCAAGGTTACTTTGCGTGAGCAAATCGGTCCGCTGTTTGACTTTGGAGCGATTGTGTCGGTCGGTGATAAAGAAATTATGCGAAACGGCTTTCAGTTGACCAACATTCCGTCCAGCACGCTTCAGGGCGTCAGCGATTCGCACGGACAATAATTACTGTCTTGTACTCTTTCATTAAGCTGCCGTGGCGTCAGTTATGTGATGCTGTACTTTTCCAGCAGACGATACAGCGACCTTCTGTTAATACCGAGCGCGCGGGCGGTTTTGGTCTTGTTTTTGTCACATCGATTGTAGGTTTCTTCGACATGGATTTTGTTAAGCGTCTCCAGATCAATCTTGTCGTCGATGTAGGTTGTCGATCGCGAGGGTTCGGATTCAACGATGGCGCTGGGAAGATTTTTCAATTCAATGCGATCCTCTTCCGCCAACACTTTTGCTCGCTCAATCGCGTTTTGCAATTGACGAACGTTGCCGGGCCAGCTGTAGCTGACCAACCGTGTCATGACATCATCATCGATCGACCAGTCCGCTCCAGCAAATTTCTCCGCGAGCAATTGCACATCACCTGATCGCTGCCGCAGCGGAGGCAATATGATGCCTAAAACGTTGATTCGATAGAAAAGATCTTCCCGAAACGCTTTGTCTTTAACTTCTTGCTCGAGATCCCGGTTGGTCGCCGCGATGACCCGGACTCGGACGTGTCGCTCGGTGATCGAGCCAACGCGACGCATTGAACCGTCTTCGAGTACTCGTAACAGTTTGGCCTGAAGCGCACCGCTCATTTCTCCAAACTCGTCGATGAATAACGTGCCGCCGTCGGCGATCTCGAATAGGCCCGGCTTGGCAGCAATCGCGCCAGTAAACGCTCCTTTTTCGTGACCGAACAGTTCACTTTCGAGCAGTTGTTCGGCGAGGGCCGCGCAGTTAATGACAACCAGTGGTTTGTCGGCAAGTGGACTGGATTGGTGAATGGCTCGAGCTACCAATTCCTTGCCGGTTCCGCTTTCTCCTTGAATCAAGACCGGTTTGTCAGATGAAGCCGTTTTTTCGATTAAGCGAAAAACCTCGTGCATCGCGGGCGACTGACCAATCATCTCTTCGCCACGACACTGGCGTTTGATAACTTCTTGCAGTTGCTTGTTTTCCTTTTCGAGCCGTTGAGTCTCGCAAGCGCGGGTGATCATGCGAGCAAGATCGTCCAGCTTGGTGGGCTTTGTCAGGAAATCGTACGCCCCTTGTTTGATTGACTCGACCGCGTTCGCGATCGTGCCGCCACCGGTAAGCATGATCACCTTGGGAGGTGGATCGCGTTCCATTAGCTCTTCCAGCACGCGTATGCCGTTCATGCCCGGCATGTGTATGTCAAGGACAACCACATCAAATTTTTTGTTCGTGGAAACATTCAACGCTTCCTCTCCGTCTTCCGCCTGATCAACGCGAAATCCCTGCCTGGCAAAATAGCGACACGCTGACTCACGAAAATCCGCTTCGTCATCGACCACAAGTAAAGCGATGTCGGACGGGCAAACGCGAGATGTCTCTGTGTCGTCATCTTTAGTAGGCATGATTTTCTCGGACGGAATCCAGACGGTCGTATTCATCGCATTTGTCTGTTCAGTTTGGTCTATGCAATTTGTGAAAACAAGACGTTGGCTGGCAACGCGATTTAATGAACCGACCTCTCCCCGGTTGTTTCGACGGTGATTCGAAAGCCGCCGCCCTGAGAAGAAACTCTCAGGATTTCGTTTGGATTGCTAATGGACATCGTCGTTTTCCTGGCCGTTACTATTCGCGTCCCGGCGACGCGACTCATTGCAACGGGCCGCTTGGCAAAGACGGTGATCATCAACATCAGCGAAACGGAAATCGAACGGCGACTTCGATCGGAAGCTCGATTTCAAATGAACCTACCGGCTTTCAGCCAGTAGTCTCCGCTCAGTTCCTGAAAGGCATTTCCACAACGAATCGCGCGCCCGGTGAATGTTCTCCGTCGACAAAAATACGGCCCTGATGAGCGTCAACGTATCGTCGGCAAACCGCCAAACCCAAGCCGGTACCCTTTGTCTTTGTTGTGAAGAATGGCGTGAAAATGGTTTCTTGGTCAGATTTCGGCACACCGTCCCCGTGATCGGTGACCTCGATCCGAATCATCGCAGATTCGTGCTCGCACAGCCTCAGACTCACATTCACGTCGTTACGTGGATAGGTTGCAAACAATGCGTTTTCCAACAGGTTCCGAATCACCTGTTGAATACGATTGCCGTCGACAAAGCACTCTTCCGGAAAATCTTTGTCCACACTCATTGTTAACCTTGATTCATTGCAACTCGTTCCAGCGTCCAGAATCTGCTGCCAAGTCTCTCGTACCAAAGATTCCATATTACAACGCCGTCGTTCCAAAATGATTGGCGCAGAGTAGTCGCGCACTTCTTCCAACAGGAAATTCAGATCATCCAACGCTTTCTGAACTTTTTGCACCAACTGAAGGCTCTGCGGCATGTCGCCCAGATCTAGCGCGAGTTCAGCCAGACAAGCGTGGCTTCGCTGAAACGCGTTTCGGCTCTCGTGAGCCAACCCTGCCACCATTTGCCCGACGGCCGCTAGGCGTTCGTTCATCAGCAATTTGCTTTGCGCCTCATCGATCGCTGCCAAGTGTTTTTTGCGTTCAACGATCCGGCGAAGCACCGACCTCAGCACATCTGGATTGATTGGCTTCAGCAGGAAGTCATACGCTCCGCTGCGAAGTGCCGTGACAGCGGTATCGAAGTCGCGCATACCAGTGACCACAACCACCGGCGCGTTCGGTTGATGCTCAACGATAATCGGGATCAATTGGTCGGCGTTCTGATCTGGAAGCCTCCAGTCGACAATCACGGCGTCAAATGTTTTCGATTCAACCGCGCAGATAGCCGGTAGGCAATGCGATTCGGTTTGCGACTGGTATCCGTCGAGCGACAAAATGTCAACCATGTTCTGGCGCGCGTCATCATCATCTTCAACGATCAGAACTGAGAACGAATCTTCCAAAACACTTTCCAACATGACAGATACAAGAAGCGACCTCGCTACTTTAACAAAAACACGGACTCGTAACCGAGCCCGTGTGAAAGTGGCTGAAATTTGCCGATTGTCAAAGCCGTACGTCAGACTCTCAGCCAACTTTCTGACGCGGTTATTGGCATCATGTCGGGTGGCGCAACTGTTCTCGCTGGTCGGTTCTCGCTTCAGTGATAACCACAATTCGGTTGTCGATTCGGTCAACCCCCTCCAGTCCACGCAGGGCTTCCTGAGCAAGTTGCTTGAGATAGTAGGAGTCAACGTCTCCGCTGACGACCAACGAGCGATTCATACAGCGAAAACGAATAGGTTTGATCTGACCTCGAAAATGAGCGTGCCGGGCCAAGAGTGATTCTGCCTCGTGTTCTGTTTTTATCTCGCGTTCCAGATGGTGTTTGTTGGCTTGCGCGATGGATCGGGAGGTCACGGGTGAGTTCCAATCGAGTACTTGAGTTGACATCGAATTGTCCCCGGCGTAATGAAGTTGGCGGCTATATCAATCGATCACATCGCAATCTCCATGCCACAAACCGGAACTTCAAAATATCCCGACAAATCCCGTTTGCTCGTGATGAGATCGACAAACGAGTGAGCCAAACTGGTCCGTCGTCGGACAAAATGCGTGCCCTGCCGCACGCTCACCGGAAGGCGTTAATGTATCGGATGGCGAGGATCCGACATGGTTGCACCGATGTGAAAACGTTCTATCGGCGCGAATTGAATGGAGCCCAGCCCGCGAAAGGGGGGACGTTTTCTGGCCGCTGTCAGGCTACTGCATCCCTGATCATGCCCAGAAGAACCTTGACATCGACCGGTTTTCGCAAGATTTTCCAAGTGCCCGCGTCGACGGCTCGTTGAAGTCCATCATCACCGGCATACGCCGTCATCATGATCGCACGCAATTCGGGACTGTGACAACGAAGCTGCTCAAGGAGCTCAACTCCGTCCATGCCGGGCATTTTGAAGTCAAGCAAGCAAAGGTCAAACGCACAACGATTCCCTGCACCGTTACCCTCGACCTGACCCAACGCAACGTTTCCGTCGCAAGCCGTATGAGTTTCGTAGCCGATGTCCGACAGAATGTCTGACAGACAGGCAAGCGTATCCGTATCATCATCAACAATCAGAATACGGCGTGTTCTTCCCGCCAACTTCTCAGCCATGCATAGCGCTCCGGTGTCAACGCCTGTCCTCGTGCTTGGTGACGATTGAAAGTTCGGGCTGGGCGTTGAAGCAATCCACGGGGCGGTAATAACTTATGGAGTCGTCGAACCCGAACCTTTCGATGTGTCAAAGCACTCGCCCGATAGTTTACCAGCTGCTATCGACATCGCAACACTTCCCGCATCGTTGCGTCCAACGCTACATTCGCCGCCGGAGTGAGACGCGGAACGTGCTGCCTCGCCCAAGCTTGCTGTCTACCGACAACACACCTTGATTTTTGATAACGATTTCTTTGGCGATCGAAAGGCCCAGTCCCATCCCTCGTGCTTTGGTGGTGTAAAGCGGTTCAAGAATATGAGGTAAATCAGAAGGTGAAATGCCGACTCCTGTGTCGGACACGGCGAAGATAACCCGTTGGTCATCCGGGGAGACAGCACTAATGGTGATCGTCCCGCCTTCAGGCATGGCGTCACGCGCGTTACGGATCAGGTTGCGAAACGCAATACTAATTTGATGCTCGTCCACCAGCACCGAAGGCAGTGGGTCGGGCATGTCGACTTCGACCACGATGTCGCCCGGTAAATTCACCGACCCGACCACGCTTTGCAACAATGGTTTCATCGCGGTTGGGACTAGCGTGACCTCCGGCAATTTAGCCACGTCGGATAATGTCGTCACCACGTGGTCGATCATCGAAACCTGCCGATCAATCCGCTCCAGATGCTCACGTACCTTGTCAGCCGGTGGTTTGTTTGCGTTCAACAAATAGTATGCCGACATTTTGACGGCGTTGAGAGGGTTGCGGATTTCATGAGCGATACCGCCGGAGACTTTCCCGAGTGTCGAAAATTTTTCGTTGCGAACCAATTCTGCCTGTGCATCACGTAGCTCCTGCGTTCGCATTTGCACCAATCGCTCCAGTTCTGCCCGCATCTCGATCTGCTGCCGGTAAATCTGCTGCTCTGCGGCCAGTCGTTCGCTGATGTCGAGAATAATTGCGACAAAAACTGGCTTGGTCAGGTAGTTCGCCAGTTGCAAATTGATGTCAACGTCGTAGATCGTTCCGTCTTTACGGCGGTGTTGCGTACGAAAGTTGAGTTTGTTGACCACTTGATTTCGCAAGGGCTTCAGAAACTCGTTTTGAAGTTGCTCTCGCGTGTAGTTTGGTTTGATATCGACAGGCGTCAAATCCCGAAGCTCTTCCATCGTGTAGCCGAGGTTGTCACGAGCCCCACGATTGACTTGGATAAATTTCAACGTCTCCGCATCAAAGATAAACACCTCGTTCAACGAGTCCTCAATGATCCGCCCCAAGGTTGCCTCTTGCTGTTGGACCAACTGCAAATCACTCAGATCGCGAACAAATCCGGCGAATACGCGACGACCCTCCAGCTGGACTTCACTCACCGCAAGATGGATGGGGAACACGGTTCCGTCTTTACGTTGTGCAGAAACTTCCCGACCGATGCCAATCACTTTTTTCTGCCCAGTCTTCTGGTAGTTTCGCAGATAGCCATCGTGCTCGTCACGATAGGGTGACGGCATCAGTACATTTACGTTATGTCCGATCAATTCATCCGGCTTGTAGCCAAACAGTCGCTCGACCGCTGGATTGACTGTTTCAATCAGGCCGCGTTCGTTAATCGTGATGATGGCGTCCACCGCAGCGTCATGGATCGCTTCGAGTGTGCGGCCGCGGGAATCAGTATTCGCTGGTTTGTTCACAACAGGCAGGTTTCCAGCTATCAGGAGTGCGAACCGGGATTATCACCAGCCCAACGGGCGGACGTTCAGGCCAAGACAACTAGTGTACTCAACATACCACGTGCAGAAGTCAACCTTCCTTTGGCTTGGACGCAACTGTACGCGTTTCTATCTGCAGGGCAAGTCTGATGCCAGCGCTGAATCGCCTGCGCTAACACCCACTTGAGAAATGATTCGTGACAAAACGGAACGCTGGCGAGCGATCTCGCACACCGTCGCCACGCGTTTTTCGAGTGACAACAGTAGTTTTTCGTTTGGCATCTCGATTGCGTCGAGGGGAATTGTTTAAACAAGCTCACATCGATTGAGTTGGTCTTGCGATGTTTTTCTTAGCGGAAGCAGGACGGGTGAGCCTTTGTGAGCACGACACACATTCCAATACAGGACCCGTCATGAGTCAAATTCTTATTGCCCTCGCAGTTTCTATTGCAGTCTGCAGTTTATACACATTTATCCTGCCCTGCTACGACGCGTGGGTGCGTCGGCGAGCGGCCCGAACAGCCCGTCAGTCGTCAAGCAAAGACCCTTCCGGGAAAACCGCTCGGCAACGCGCTGCGGCATTGCGTTCCAATCATAAGACAGCGAATCGTCTATCCACGTAAGGAGGAAGCGATGATTGCAAATTCGATTCACAAGATCATGCTGGTGACCAACGAAGCCGCCGACGCGCGGGCGGCCGAGCGGTCAGCACTGCATCTGGCAAATCGCACGGATGCGGTCGTTCTGTTGGTCGACTCTGTTCGGATGCCACTTTCATTGCCACGCGTTCCTTCGATTACAACGGAACTGATGCTCGAAGCGGCGATCGACAGTAAGCAGGCGTACCTGAATACTGTCGCTGCTCGTTTTCGAAAACATGGCATTGAAGTGGAAACGGAAGTGCTAAGGGGACCGCGAACGTCGGAATCTATCTCCAATCGGGCGACGACATCCAACTGCGATTTGGTAATTCGCTATGCCAAGGGGGGCCAAAGCCGTACCCAAAGACGGTTCGGACAGACGGCCCGTAATCTGATTCGTGTGTGCCCGTGTCCGGTACTATTTGTCGATCAGAGGGAAGTGCCCGCTGAGGCCAAGATTCTGGCGTGCATTCACGCGGAACACAGTAGCTTGGAAAATCAAGCGATTCTCGACGCAGCTAGGCGGCTTGCCAAATTCGACGACCGGCTGCACGCGCTTTATTGTTGGGATTTCAGCCCCTCTCTCTACCTGACGCAATACATTGACGAAGGCCTGCTTGAGCAGACAAACGAGGACGCTGAATCGCAGTGTGAGCAAATCTTCGACACCTTGCAGGAGAAATACGACTTATCTGATTTTTCCAATCGATTTGCGATTGAGATGGGTGATCCTCAAAAAGTCATTCCGGCTCATGCCAAGGAGCACGACGTGGATGTGGTGGTGATGTCCAACGCGGCATTGAATCATCCACTTGGGCGGCTGATGGGTAGCACCATCGAATCGGTGATCGATAAACTTCACTGTGCATTGCTGGTTACCAAGCCGCATGGATTTGAATCACCGTTATCACCCACCTCGCCAGCGACTGCGAGCGTCACTTCATTCACCGGTTGTGTAAACGACTGACGCTCAGTTGACTCGACAGGCTTTTGAATGATTGGCCGCCACTTAAAGTTCCGATGGTCCTATCCCATCTGTTTTTGTAGCTTCTCGTAGAGAGCTTGCGTTCTCTGGTCCAAGGTCGCTTTCATTTGACGTAGCTTCGAAGTTTCCCGCTGCAACATTCGCTCATCGGTGATCGACATGGTAGCAAACCTTTCAGTCCATTGCTTTAATTGCCGATCAATGCAATCCAGGCGTTCGTAATAGCTTGCGTGCAGCGCCAGCTGTGAGTTGACCAACTGGCTCCGTAAATTGGCTAGTTCATGATTGTCGGGCGCCTGCTGGCTGTCGGCGGATGCGGCTTGCAGATCCACAATTGCCACCTCAAGTGCCGTCTCTGTTTCGCGGTAGCTGGTTTGCATGTTTTCGTACGTCGCTTGTTTTCGTCGATAGAGTTGCGTCAATTGACTCAATGCTTCCCGCTGCCGTTCGCCCCCCGAAATAACAGGTAGCAGTCGCTCCCGAATTTCAATCTCGCGATCCAGATGTCCAAGATGCCCTTGATATCGTGATTGCAGCCGCGACTGAGTTGACCAGTAACGATTGCGAGTCAAACGCAGCCGATTTTTTCCCAAGGATTCGTCAGGTTGCTTCTCTGCTTCATCTCGCAGGGCGGTAATTCGACGACCAACGGCTCTGGCGTAAGTTTGGTTTGCTGCCAGAAACAACTCGTGAGCCCTCTCCCATCGCGACATCGTTTCCAGACGACTGGATTCCAATTCTTCTTCAGCCCGGCTTTTCGTGAGCGAAAACTCTCCTTTCAGCCTCACGATTCTTGATCTCATTCGCCTTAAATGCTGATCGTGAGTTTGAGTAAGTCGGTCGTAGAGCGAGTCCCAATCGGTTTCCAGTTCGGCCAGTTGCTTGTCCAACTCTTCACGGTCCTAGTTTTCGGCACTTTCGGCTTGCTTCCAAAGCCGTTGCATAAGCTGATTGAGCCCAACAACTTGCCGCTGGTAACTGTTCTTTAGCTGCATGTAGGTATCGTCAATTTGCCCGAGCAGCCCAGACACGTCTTCTCCCAACTCCTGAGCCCGCTCAGATTCCGCCGCCTTGATTTCACGTTCAATCTGAGCGATCCGGTTTTCCATGGACGCGATCGATGCTGCGCGCTGCTGTTCCCGTTTCAGATCTGTTTCCTGTGCGGATGCGGGCGCGAAGAAGTTTAATAGTGTGCCGACTGTCGCCAGCAATAAGACGATTTTGCATTGCTTGCCGGATGTCATCGTTCTACTTTCGAAAATGTGTGATGTGACAGGTAGTCCAGCCGCAAACTACATACCGCTGGCCTGCGCCATGACTTTCAAGTTGTTGCCCGTAAACAGTTCGGCTCCTGCGACGACAACCAATATCACGTCAAGACTGAACACCAACCCACCCAGCAGCTTCGTAACGCCAAACGAAAGCACTCCTGCGGCACCGGCCGTGACGGTCGTTGCGAATACTCCCCCCAAAGCGATGAACGCTCCAGCTAAAACTGCCAGCGTGAACATCTGAGCTAACGGTAGAACTGCCTTTCTGAAGCCAACTTCTTCCGCACGCAGCACCATTTCGCCGGCAGAACCGCGTCGACGTTCGAAGGGAGCGGCAGGTGGGACATGGGCTGGTCCAAACAATTTGCATTTTGCACTCGGTTTTGCTCGGAACAATCGCAATGCTCGTGCCAAACATTGCCTGAGTCTTCGCTACGTAGCGAAACCTGCGCAGGCGCGCCAATTCGCACGCCGCACGTGCGAGGCGCGACCCAATACAGCGATTCTCGCTAGGTGTATGGAATTTATCAACGGCATGGCGGTTGCATCGAATTGCCAAGCACTCGTTCTAGTGCCTAGTTTTTAAGTGTTGCGCGAACGATCGAAAGAATACACATGGACAGTAGCTACGAAACGATCATCTTGGTCACCGACGGCTCAATCGACTCGAAACCCGCCGAACAAACGGCAATGCAGTTGGCTCGGGAGCACAGCGCGAAACTATATGTCATCGATACCGTCCGTCGACCATCACTGGCGTCGCGGTTGTTGAATTCCAACGTCGACGGAGTGTTCGACCTAGTCACTGCAGGTAAACAGAGTCGACTTAATGAGGTCGCTCAAACTGCCAAAGATGACGGACTGGACGCCGAAGCACGCCTGCTGATCGGGAAGTCATCCGTGAGGATCGTGCAGTTTGCCGTCGACGTGAACGCAGACCTCGTCATTCGATATCGCAAAGGGCCCAAAAGCGCTCAACTGAGTCCCTTCGGAAATACGGCCCGGAACCTGATGCGAATCTGCCCCTGCCCGCTGCTGTTGGTCGGAGACACAGCGATCGAGAATCCGCACGTTTTAGCATGCGTGAACGCTGAGCATGACTCGGCCGAAAACGATGCAATTCTTTTGGCTGCCGAAAGTCTGGCAGGCGACGACTTGAATTTGGAAGCTGTGTATTGCTGGAACTTGTATGGTACGGAGAATCTCGCTCACTACCTCGACGATCAGGCGTATCAAGGGTTCCTCAAGGAAGCCGAGAGCAACTGCCGAGGCATCTTTGACCACTTTCTGCATCGTCACAATCTGAAATCGTTCAATCAACGAGTCCACTTGAGACATGGTGATCCGATCCAGATCATCCCGGAATTCTGCCGCGAAGAGAAAATTGACGTTGCCGTCATGTGCAGCGCTTCGCTCAACCATCCACTCCGTCGTTTGCTGGGCAGCACGATTGAGTCGCTCTTGGACCGAGTGCCATGCTCGTTGCTGGTCGTCAAACCGAATGGTTTCAAGTCAAATCATGTCGCAAAAAAAGTGGAAGCCGAGGCTGTGTGAGTGCCCCGTAATGAATCGGCGAACGACTCGTAAGCCAGACTCGCCGTGATGGTTGATGGTTGACGGAGATCTGATGTGCGATGGTAGAAGACGATCGAACGTCCTGTTGACGCTGTTTGGACCAGTCAGTCAATGTGGAAGTTTTGGCTCCAAATACGGGTGCGCCAACACGCCACCCAACACTGTCACCGCAAACTAAATCCCTAGCATCGCCAGCATGTCAGTCACTTGCGACAGAAAACGAGTGACAGTTGGATGATCAGATTGGAATTGCAGAATCCGGTCCAGCATGTCCTCGTGGTCGGACAGGCCCGCGTTATCCTTGGCCACGTCGACAAGTCGGCTTACGTCCGTCACGATCTCTCCCAACGCGTCGATCGTTTCTTCATCCACCTTCTCTTCATTTTGTAAATCGTCGTTGATGGTTGACAATTCTTCGTGAAGCGCGCGTAGTTTGATCAGTAAATCAGCTTTGGTCATTTGAGGTCTCCCGCCTGAATCAGAAAACATCCGTAAACCATTGCAACCCGCATGCCATCGCGGTCGATGTCTGACGCTTGTGTCTTGTGTGAGGTTAAGCGCGCGACTTCGCTCGAATCGATTGTGCCAAGTTTGCGGAGCAATGTTGGTGGCACAATGGAGGCGTCGTCTCGGCTAATCACCTTCAAACCATAGAGTTTTCGTAGCGATGGCAGGCTCCGCCCAAAATCAATAACTGTGGCGGATTTACACTAATGCGCTAGCTGATAGACCAAGAACAGTGCTCCGGCTAGGATCAGCAGCATCAAGATGGCGTCAGGTTGACGATTCGTCGTTGCTTTTCAGCTGGCTAGGGCGGCAACTGCGGTCGCGACAATGACCGCGAATGCTGTGATTGCTTGCGACGTTGACAGATCCATAAATAGCGAACCACTCAGCCAGTTCACCTGCCATTTCGGCCAAACGAGGGCCAGCAATGAACAGAACGATTGCCGCGATCGAAAAAACAATCGCTGGTTTCCGCAAGGGCAACGATACATACGGTTCGTCGATCTCTCCGAGACCTTGTTGCTCCGCCGCCTCGTTGGCAGATCGGGCGGAAACCCGTTGGTCAATGAAAAATCATGCGGACGCCCGGTAAGTGCGCCGCTAGGATGCCCCACGACCAGCCGCCAATTCCAAGCACTGAAAATCCCGGTAGTTGAGGTGTCACCAGAATGGCCAACCCAGCGACGCAGTAATCGCAATACCCAACTTGGCCGACAACGCGTGCGCAGCCGATTTGCGGGACAGCATTTTCGCTCCCGATCTGTAAACCAGATCGAGCCCCGTCAGAATCAACTGACGCAATACACGATGATGGTCGCAGGAGCAAGCGAAGAGCAACGATTAATGACCACGGCAGCGTATGGTAGGGAGCGACATCAAAGAGCTCTTGGGCAAACGGCAGTGTCAAAACGGCCAGTCGCAGCGAGTCCGACAGAGCAAACGCTGCGAGCAACCATGGGTTGGAAAACAATCCCAGCCGAGGCAGTGTGAATCTCTGCCTGCGGCACACGAGCGCATAAGCCAACTGCGAGTACGCCGCGATCACAAACGCGGTATTGCGAGCAACTGGCGTGTTATTCAAATCGCCCGCCAAGACCCACCAAAAACCAACCAACACCGCAGCTGTGATCAGTGACCCGTGATAGATCAGCGTCGTGCCTCGTTGCCACGTTAAAACCGGCTCGCGGGGCGGACGCGGAGTCCGTTGCATGATATCGTGTTCGGTCGGCTCCAACGCCAGCGCCAACGCAGGAAGACCATCGAGGATTGGCCTCAACGGGCGGAGCAACGAAACGCCTGTTATTTGATTAAGCGTACGGTTGTGCCAGATTGAATCTCGTCACTGGGATAGACAATGACCTTTGCCCCGTGAACGAGACCTTTGACGATTTGAGTGTGAGATTCGTTTTGAATGCCGACCGTCACGGGCTGCATCTGGGCGATATCGTCATCAATGATGAACACATGCCACTGGCGGCGATAGCGAAAGAGTGAACTGTTGGGAACCAGCAAGACATTCTGCAATTCATCAATTGTAATCCTCGCCTCAACCCGGTAGCCATCGCCCAGCATTGCGATCCGGTCGGCTTGTTCGCTGAAGTCGGCAATGATGTTGACTCGTTGCTCCTCCACCCCCAGCGAAGAAATTTTGGTGAACGCGGCTGGCTCAATCACACGCACGTTCCCCCTCAGCGGCGATCTGCCACCCCAATGTTCGATCGTCAATTCCGCACTGGGCTTGATTCGAACTGCGTCGATTGACAGTACGTCGACTTCGATCTCAAGGTTGCGAGGGTCGCCGATCTCCAGTAGTGGCGTGCCGACACCCACGACTGCGGCACTTTCTTGAAATACTTTCAGGATTTTTCCTGCGACTGGGGCAAAAATCTCAAATGGCTTGCCGACTTCATTGATCTCATCGCCGTTGAACTGACTCGCGGCAGCACGAGCCAGTTCCAATTCGAAACTTGCAATTTCAGCATCGAACTTGGACGACTTGATCGCTTGAAGACTCGCCAAGTACTTGGTTTTAGCAGTGTCGTAGTCGTCGCGAGAAATCGCCTTGTCCGGCATCAATCGTTTGGCTCGATCGAACTTGCTTTTGTTCAGCTCGTGCGTGATCTTTGCTTGTTCGGCACTCGATTTCGAGCGACGGACCGACGCTTCGGCTCCCTGCACGCGTGCCTCTGCCTGTGTGCGTGAGCGAGCATCAAGCATGACCGGGACGCTCGGCTGGATCACGGCTAACAGCGTGTTTTCGCTGCTTACTTCGTCTCCCGCTTCCAGTTCGATGCGAGATAACCGGCCGGCGACCGGAGCCGACACGATGTATTTCTCTCGGATGCGAGTCTTTCCGTCTTCCCTCACCGACACAACGAGTGGCCCCTCAGTCACGGTTGCGAATTCCACATCCACTGGTTTTGGGGTTAACGCAAATGTTCCGGCGAAGATCATCGCAAGCAAAACAAAGGCCCAGATGATTGTTCTTAGTGAGAATTTCATAACTTGACTCGTTGACGTCGGAAGGTCGAGGCTTCGGGAATTTGCTACTCTCGTGTTTTCAGAACGGAAATCAGATCCAATTGATTGATTCGGCGTTGAATGATCAACGCCGAAAAGAATGTGGCAAGGACCACGACCAAGGACGCAAATGCAAATGTGCTGTAGTTGATGATCAACGGAATACGATAATTTTCCGTTTCCAGACCCATAATCATGAATGCGGCGAACCAATAACCGATGAGCCAACCCAAAGGGATCGCTACGATCGTGAACAGAATGATCTCACCCAGCAATACCGTCGCGACTTCCGTTCGCGTAAAACCGATCACACGCATCGTCGCCAGGTCACGGCTCTGCTCGGACAACGAAATTCTCGCGCTGTTGTAGACGACTCCGATCGCGATCACGACCGCAAACAGGATGTTGAACGATCGCATCGTCAACATATTTTCGGCCACCGTTTCCTTGAAACTTCGAATGTTGGCGTCCTTGATTGAAACGCTTCCCACGCCGGGCCGTGATTCGAGTTCCTGATAAATATCCTCAAGCCGATTCGAGTCCACTTTCAGAAACGCTCCCGATGCAACCGCAGACTCTTTGAGAAGTTCGTGCAACTGGCGCTTGTCCATATAGGCGTTGACGCCGCCAAATTCATTTACGATCGACGTTAGCTCGACGTTGATTTTCGGCCGCTTGCCCTCGAGTACCTCCACATTCAAACGATCGCCAAGTCCGGCTCCCAGTAGCGACGCCAGCTTACTGTTTAGTGTGATGCCGTGGGTCGGAACGGCAATCGGTCGTTCGTCCTCGCCAAGCAATCGAAACAGTTTCGGTTCCGATTCCAATCCCATGATGCCAACGCGACGCGAGCGATGTTGGAAACGAATTCGGCTGGCCACTGCACGCATTGTTTCACTATCCAGCGCTCCGTCGAGCCCCGACATTTCATGGACAACCGATGATGTGGCGGGCTCGACAAAGCTGACGGTCAAGTCCTGCCGTTGTGCTTTTCGAAACTGGAAATCAATCAGGTAGTCCAGTGAATCCAACGAGAAACTACCTAGGATCAGCACCGCAACTGCGACGGCGATTCCGACGATCGACACAGCCGACTTGAGCAGTTTTCGCTCGATGTTGCGGAAGATCATCCGCAGTTCGGCGGACAACATTCCTAACGGTACAAACCGCTCGACAATCGTTGGCCGATAGGTTGGCGGTGGCTCGGGACGCATGGCCTCTGCGGGCGGAAGTCGAATTGCATTTCGCACGGCCAGCCATGTCCCGACCACGGCAGCGAAGGTCGTCAGCAAAAAAGCCCATAAGACTGCGATTTCATTTATCTGAAACTTGAGAAGCGGGAACTTGTAAAACTCTTGATACATCTCGATCAAGTTTGCACCCATCCAAAACCCGAACAGTGTTCCAATGATGGTTCCCGTCATAGAGATCACCATCACCAGATTCAGGTAATGAAACCCGATCTCGTAATTGAAATATCCAAATGCCTTGAGCGCCGCGACTTGCTCGCGTTGTTGGCTGATGACGCGCGATACGACGATGTTCAGCAAAAACGCGGCAACCGACAGAAAAATCGACGGTCCGACGGTGGCCATCGTCTTCAATTGCAGCAGCTCGTCCGTCACATATTGATGCGAAAGCTGTTGGCTGCGATCGTAGGCTCCGATGCTGCCAAACGGTTCGAGCAGCTTATCCAGCTGATCGATGACCTCGTCCAAGTTTGCACCGTATTCCAGTTTCAACAGCACGCTGTTGAACGCACCGGACATGTCAAACGCTGATTCGAGTTGCCGCTCGTTGACCCAGAAGATACCAAACCGTTTCTTGTCGGGCAGCATTGCTCCGCCCTGTAGTTGGATGACGTACTCGGGCGTCAGCGCCACGCCGACCATTTTCAACTGTTGCACTGTTCCGTTAATGACGGCCCGCACGGTGTCGCCCGGTTTGAAACCATGCGTCTCTGCGAACATCTCGGAGGCAACGACTTCCCCCAAACGATTGGGTTCGACCATCCGCCCTCGCGAAATGTAAACTTCATTCAGCCGCTGCTCTCGAATCTCGGGAATTGAGATCAGTCGACCCGTTGCGGGTTCGGTCATATCGGGCACGTCCAACAAAACGTCATAAACGAGCCGCGTTTCGACCGTTGACACACCCGGAATCTGCTCGATGCGCGGAATCAGGGCTTTCGGGCAACGTTTGGCAGATGAAAAGATGTCCGCGAAGCGATTGTTCCGGTAGAAACGAATCTGGCCATCCGACAGCGAAGCGTAGGCACACGTCGACATCACGAACACAGCGACGCCCGCCGCGATGACCAGCGTAATTGCAATGGCCTGCCCTTTCATATGAAACAGGTCACGAATCAGTTTCCGGTCGAGCTTACGCATGAGTTGTCATTACCATTCGAGTTTGCTGGCGTCGATCCGAGAGGCGTTCTCATTCACGGCTGAGATCTGACCATTGGAAAGCGAGATGACTCGGTCTGCCATCCTCGCGATCGCGGCATTGTGTGTGATGACGGCAGTCGTTGTGCCTAGTTCATCGTTGATACGAGCGATGGCCTCCAGTACGACGATGCCGGTTTCGACATCCAGCGCACCTGTGGGTTCGTCGCACAGCAACACTTTTGGTTTCTTGGCAATCGCACGTGCGATCGCGACCCGCTGCTGCTCGCCGCCGGACAACTGGGCCGGAAAGTGGTTGGCGCGTTCTTTGAGTTTGACCATGTCGAGTGCGTCGAGCGGGTCCATCGGATCGGTCGCGATCTCAGTGATCAGTTCGACATTTTCTTTTGCGGTCAGGCTGGGGATCAGGTTATAAAACTGAAATACGAAGCCGACATTTTTCCGTCGATATTGCGTCAGTTTGGAATCGTCGCTGGCCGTCAGTTCGTTATCGAGATAATGGACGGTCCCCGACGTCGGCACATCCAGTCCGCCCAAGATATTGAGCAGTGTCGACTTTCCGCTCCCCGAAGCCCCCAATAACACAACAAACTCGTGGTCGAACAACTCCAGACTGACGCCCCGCAGGGCATGAACCTGCACTTCTCCCATCTGGTAGATTTTGGCAATGTCTGCGGCTCGAAAAACTGCCGTGCGATGTTCGGTATCGGTGTCCGTGTTCATAATACCTGTTCGATTGAAAGGCGGGATTCTTGTTCATGATGTCCCGCCAAATCTCACCGTTGTCTGCCTTGTCCGGCAAGCCATTTGCACTGTCAACGGGACGCAATCGACGTGCCGAAAAGAGATTGCGCTCGGTTTTCGAGCGAATGCATCATGTAAAATCAGACGCTTGCGAGCGAAATCGCACAATGAGCCCACGACTTGGATGAAACCATGAAATCTCGGATCAACCAGCCCGCTGTTTCGTTTGAGCTGACCGACACCGCTGGCAGGCTCCATCGTTTACAGGATGACCTTGGACATTGGCAATTGTTGGTATTTCATCGTCATCTTGGGTGACTGACGTGCCGAGAACATCTGTCGCAGTTGCGGCAGCAGAAAGAACAGTTCCGGAAACTTGATGTACACATCAAGGTCGTTACGTTTGATGTGGGCGCAATGGCATTGGCCTACCTGAAAAGCACTCGTTGCCCATGGCCGCTATTGTTGGATACCAATAGAGAGCTGTACCGAGCGTACGGGATGACTCGAGGCAGTTGGCGAGCCATTTATGGTTTGGCTTCGGTTTGGAAGTACCTGAAACTGATTTTTCACGGCTACCTGCCGGGTAAACCTGGCTCCGATTGGCGCCAATTGGGCGGAGACGTGCTGATCGACCCGCGCGGAATCGTGAAACTTCATCACGTCAGCCATGCTCCCCATGACCGACCATCTGCAAACCATTTGATCGAAGTTGTGGATCGTGAACTCGCGACCAGTTCACCGTCACCCCCAAACTTGAATCACGCTTAGGGAACCGGCGTCTCAGCCACAGCATCGTTGAACACGGTTCTGGCCATCTTCAGCAGAACCGTTAGCACCATCAGGCCCAATGCCCATATCCCCGCGCTGACCTTCCACTCCGTGAGGCTTGGCAGGTACTCAACGATCTCGTGCAATGTGCTGGGAATGAAGCCGGGTACAATCAGGCCCATTCCCTTCTCGATCCAAGAGCCAACAAAAGCCAACAGGCACGCGACAATCAACAGTGGCGTTGACCGGAAAATCCGTGGCGACAAAAAAATGGCCGCTGCGATCACGTTGAACGCAATCGCCGTCCAGATCCAAGGCACCAGCGCATCAAACCCATGCAACCCAAGAAACAGATACATGGTCGAAGCTGTGTGAGCCCCTCCGCTGTAGAACTCGGTAAAGACTTCAGACACAATCATCAACAGGTTGGTCAGAATCGTCACTCGAATGATGTTGATCAGCAAGCGACTCGGCCCCGCATCGATGGTCTGCCCCGGCAAGCGTTTCAAGATCGCCAGCAAGATCAGAATAAACGCCGGACCGGCAACGAATGCGCTCACTAGAAAGCGAGGCGCCAAGAGAGCCGTATTCCAGAAAGGTCGTCCTCCCAGTCCGCAATACAAAAATGCCGTGACGGTGTGAATCGAAATCGCCCAGAAGATCGAAATCATCACAAACGGCACATACCAACGTGGGTTCGGCTGCTGTCCGAGAAACCGCATATACATCAGGTAGCCACACACGTGCAGGTTCAATAGCAGGTATCCGTTAAGTACGATCACGTCCCAAGTCAGCATCGACATCGGCCAATTGAAACGCCCGATCCCCGGAATCATGTGCCAGAATCGTTCAGGTCGTCCCAGATCTGCCACGACGAACAGCAAGCACATCACAATTGCTGAGATCGCTAACAGCTCGCCGACGATCACCACGTCATGCATTTTCTTGTCATGATACAGGTACGCTGGAATTACCATCATCACACCACCGGCGGCGACGCCGACCATGAAAGTGAAGTTGGCGATATACAACCCCCAACTGACGTGATCGGTCATGTTCGTCACGATCATGCCGTCAGCCACCTGAACCGCCCACGCATTGGCCCCGACCAGCGCGACGCAAGTGAGCACGAACATCCACAAGTAGAACAGCCAGTTGCCGTTGGTCGATTCGCCGAGCGCCCACCAGATGAATCGAGGATAATTGCGAACATAGTGCGGTGGCTGTTCAAGCAATTTTCCGGTTGTTGTCGACATGGAATTCGTCCGAATCTATCGGGAGTGTGAGGCTCCGTCGGAGCCGATTTGGATAAACAAGCGTGTTGGTTTACACGGCTTGGACGGAGTCTAAGCCGTTTGGCAGTTAATCAAAAAAATAAAAGAAGTTCGGGCGCGTGCCGAGATCTTCTTTCAAGATGAAGACGCGTTTATTCTTCAAGACCCAATTGATGTCGGAGTCCGGATCGTTCAAGTCACCGAACACCCGTGCGCCGGTGGGGCAGGCCTCAAGACAGGCAGGTAGACGGCCCTCGCGAGTCCGATGCAGACAGAAGTGACATTTTTCCATCGTGCCCTGTGGGCGGACCCGGTTGGAAAGATAACCCTGATCCGGGTTCATTTCCTCCGCCGGAATCTCCGGTTGTTCCCAATTGAATCGCCGTGCGTGATAGGGGCAAGCGGCTTCGCAGTAGCGACAGCCGATGCACCAGTTGTAGTCAACCACCACGATGCCGTCGTCTTCTTTCCACGTCGCCTCGACCGGGCACACGGTAACGCAAGGCGGGTTGTCGCACTGCTGACACTGGACCGGCATGTAATATTTGTCGTCCTGAGGAACCGTGTGGTCATACGTCGTGTTGCCTTGATCCATGTCCAACGATCCTTTGGACATTTCCAGCACGCGGATGTACGACTGATCAACGCCTCGATGATGATTGTTTTCCTGATTGCAGGCCTCCATGCATTTTCCGTTGCCATTGCATTTGCTCAAGCTGATCGCGTAACCAAACTTGACGCCCGGAATCGGTCGCGAATCAGAAATCTTCACGTCAGCGCCATAGTCCTCACGCGTTTCTTTTTCCAGTCGAGCAAAGATCGCGGTTTTGTCGTCGTCGGATAGCTCTTTGTAATGTTGCTGGAGAAACTCGTCGACGGAGACGTTCTCAGGGATCGCCATCAAGGGCGAAATTGCTTTGCCGAACGCCGCTAGTCCCAACGCAGCGCCCGCGACCTTGAGTGCCGTTCTACGTGAGGTTGGCTGGCCAAGGATTGGAAGCGACGTGTTCTTCTGGTCAGGATTTCCCGTGCCGATGTTCATAAACCGTTCGTCCTAAGGCTTGCCGGATGAGTCGTGGCTTTCTTCAAAAAGCGATCCTGTGGCTTGAAGGTTGGCTTCATCTTGGGAAACTGCGGCGCGTGTGGGTTGTGGCAGTCCACGCAGTTGTTTTTCGCTTGGGGTCCACGAGACAGATCCCAATAGCCGCTCATACCACCGTGCGTCCCGTGTTCGTAGTCTCGCATTTGCGGGCCGTGGCATTGGGCGCACAACGTCATGACTTCGGTAAACTCAACGCGAGTCCCATCGGCCAACTTCAAGGCGTCGTAGTCACTCGAGTTGTGACATGACAGGCAACTGATACTGCCGTGCGACAATTGTAGCGACCTATGAAAATGCTTCAGATCGGCAACGGTTTTCGTTTTGATGTTCGGCGCACGATTCGAATGACACGTCCCACAGGCAACCGTTGCGACGTTGCCATTCACATCTTGCAACCCTGTACTGATTCGCGGCCCAGTTGTGGGTTTTCGAACGGTGACTTGGTACTTTGGATTTGCTGTAGTGTTTCCAGTTGTGGTGGACGTTGACGTCAAGGTAACGTCGGTTGCGTTTGATTCGTTCCGGTCGGCAAGCACCGGTCTGATAATCAACCAGGCAGCTACCATCGCAGTCGCAGTGACCACCAGAAGCAATGTTGAGCGGGCGGTTGCTGAGTTGGACATTTGCTTGTTCGATCAGCGAAGTGGAAGTGGACACAACGTTTGGCGTCGACGCGAACGGATAGAGTCCAGCCAACCGCAAACGCCGTACCGTCAAACACGAAACGCTGTAGGTACCGCGGTGGCCCACCAGACGCGTGCGATTCTGCTCATTGGACGCTCAGGCTGTGCGAATCCGGGCGCTCAACCCGTTGCCAAAAAATGTTTTGCAAAAAAGGCGTTGTATCTGTCACTGTTTTGAATGCGGCACAATTTTTGCCACACCACGAAGACTTCCGCGATGCGACCATCCAATGGGACAGCGAGACTCTCGGTCGCAATCTAGAAACTTTATGACCACCATCAAAAAACCACTGTCACAAATGTTCGAATTGTTTGTCCACTCGAAACGGAACCTCCCGTGATCAGTAGCGTCGTTGCTCATTTGCAGCCCGAATCCGATGCCGCTGTAACGGCTGTCAGCCAACATCCGGACATTGAAATGGGGGCCCGGTCTGGGAATCGCTTGCCGCTAGTGCTGGAAACCGAAGATTCTTCGGCTGCCAAGGCGCTGTTTCACTGGATCAATGAACTGCCGGGCGTGTCGCACTTGGATGTGACTTACGTGTATTTTGATTCATCGGTCGATGCCCAAAAATCTTCGAATAAGTTTGCGACCTCATCAACAAGGACTTGGCGTGAGTAATATTCAGTCGACCGACATTCAACCGCAACACTTCGAAGGTGGCGACGCCCCTCGCAGCAAGTTCATACCAGACATTATCAGTGACCAAACACGCAGGGGGTTTATTCGATCGGCTGCGATGACGGCCGCAACCGCGGTCGCGTCGGGTTCCGCGAACTCGCTTCCGGTGATTCAGTCCAGCGCGTCGGCTGTCGAGCCAAATGCCAGCGATGTCGATTGGAACAAAGCTCCCTGCCGTTTTTGCGGAACGGGTTGCCATGTACAAGTCGGTGTCCAGGCGGGAAAGGTCGTAGCAGTCGCCGGTGACAAGAACGCCGACGTGAACAAGGGTTTGCTATGTGTCAAAGGCTACCATGTCGGCTCAATTTTGTACGGCCAAGATCGTCTGACCAAGCCGCTGCTGCGTCAGGGAGATCAGTACAAGGAGATCTCGTGGGACAAAGCGCTCGATGTGATCGCCGATCGAATCGAGGCGGCTCCCGAACGTTTTGCGTTCTATGGATCAGGCCAGTGGACCATTCCGGAAGGTTACGCGGCTCAGAAATTCATGAAGGGCGGCCTGTCGAACAATCATATCGACCCCAACGCTCGGCTGTGCATGGCGTCCGCAGTGACGGGGTTCCTGGCAACATATGGAGTCGATGAACCTGCCGGTTGTTACGACGACTTGGAGGCCTGTGATGTTTTGATCATGTGGGGCAATAACCCTGCAGAGATGCATCCGGTGTTGTTTTCGCGTGTGATTGATCGCCGTAGTCGGGGTGAAAAGGTGACGCTGATCGACATCAGCACCCGCCGCACTCGCACGACTGAGCATTGCCAGCACTACCTTGAGATGAAGGGCCATGGCGATCTGGCGATTGCCAACGGGATCGCTCATCTGCTGATCAAGAACGACACCTACGACCAGCACTTCGTCGAATCGTTTTGCAATTTCAAAGCTCCCGACGATGAGAACCCGAATCTGCACGGTAAAGCAATTACCTTCGAAGATTATAAAACAATGCTCGAGCCCTACACGCCCGAGCATGTGGAGGAGCTATCAGGCGTTCCGGCTGATCAGATCCGTATGTTGGGTGACTTGTTCGGAAATCCAGAACTCAGGATCACGTCGCTGTGGTGCATGGGGATGAACCAGCACACTCGCGGCACGGCAATCAACACGATGGTTCATGGCGTCCATTTATTAAGCGGGCATTTTGGCAAACCGGGCGACGCGCCGACCAGTTTGACGGGACAACCGTCGGCTTGTGGCACCGTGCGTGAGGTCGGCACGTTGGCCCATGCGTTGCCAGGTGGGCGAGTGGTGGCGAAGCCAGAACATCGTCAGCAGTCGGAAGCGTTCTGGAACGTACCCGATGGTCGCATCAACCCTGAACCAGGCTATCACACGGTCAAGATGTGGGAAAGTTTCTGCACTCCGACCGATCAGGGCGGCGACATTGGCACGATTTGGGTGCAAGTGACCAATCCCGGTCAAACTCTGCCGAACTTGAACCAGCTGTTCAACGCCAAGGAAAACCTTGAGGACAAGTTTCTGATCGTCAGCGAAGGCTATCCGACCGCTACGACTCGGTTGGCTGACTTGATTCTACCATCGGCGATGTGGGTCGAAAAAAATGGCGTTTTCGGAAACTCCGAACGGCGGACTCAACAGTGGTTCAAGTTGGTCGACCCGCCTGGCCAGGCTCGTGACGATTGCTGGCAAACGATTGCGGTGGCCCATCGCTTGTTCGATCGTGGGTTGGAGGGTATGCAGGATCGCGACGGGCGCTTTATTTTTGAAGTGAAGGACGACGACGATCAACCAGTTCCGATCTGGAACTTCGAAAACTACTATGACGTCAATGTTGACAAGCATCTGTTCGACGAGTATCGCCAGTTCACACGCATGAAGCACAAGGATCTGGCTCCCTACGACGAATACGTCAAAGCTCGTGGGCTGCGTTGGCCGGTGGTCGAGAACGAGGACGGTCAGTGGGAGGAAACACGGTTCCGCTTTGCCGAAGGCCACGATCCTTACGTCAAAGCAGGATCCGACATTCAGTTTTATCATTCCAGCACCAGTGATGATCGAGCTCAGATCTGGTTCCATCCATGGGTGCCTCCGGCGGAAGTTCCCGACGACGATTATCCGTTGATGCTGACGACGGGCCGCGTGCTGGAGCATTGGCACACAGGCACGATGACTCGCCGGTCGCCCGAGTTGAATCGCGCGATGCCGGCGGCTTACCTGGAAATTCACCCGGCCGATGCACAGCAGTACAACGTTCGCAGCGGCGATCGGGTCCAGGTCGCATCGCGGCGAGGGACGATCGAATTGCAGGCGTGGGTGAACGGTCGTGGCCGTCCGCCGCAAGGTACGGTTTTCATTCCGTTCTTCGATGAGACGTTGCTGGTCAACGATTTGACACTCGACGCGATTGACCCGTTTTCCAAGCAACCAGACTATAAAAAAAGTGCCGTGCGCATCAGTAAGGTTTAACGAAAACGACCTCATGAAAACGCAAACAAGTCAAAAACTCACGACGATGATCTGTTTCGTTGTGGTTTCCTGCGCGGTGACGGGGTATTTCGTTGGGTTGCAGTCGCCCATGAATCCGGCTCAAAGGGCGGTGGTTGCCAATCAACCGAAACACTCTGTGAATGCCAGCTCGGAATCGCTTGACGGTGTGCTGTTGGCAACCAGCTACGCAGACATGCGCAACGCGACATCCGCGCTGGCCGAAACGAGTAGAACGAAACTAGCCGATTTGAAAAGCGCGATCGATCCGCTGGCCGAAGTAACGATCACGCCACAGCAGAAAACGCTCGCGTTGAAACTGCGGGCCAGCAATCGGTCATTCAACGGAGCACCGCCCACCGTTCCCCATCCGGTCGATCAGATGTCGTCACTGACTTGTGCTGCCTGCCACACGAACGGTGTTCAATCCGCGTCGTTGAATATCTCAAAAATGTCGCACCAGTTTCTTACCGACTGCAATCAGTGCCATGTCGAAAGTCACTCCCAACACATGGCAGCAACCGCGTTCGATGAAACGACTTTCGTTGGCATGTCTTCACCGACCGCCGCGCCGCGAGCTTACGATGGTGCCCCGCCTATGATCCCGCACTCCACGTGGATGAGGATGGACTGCATGAGCTGCCACGGCCCAACGGGCAAGCATGGAATTCGAAGCACGCATCCGTGGCGGCAGAATTGCCAACAGTGTCACGCGCCATCTGCCACATTGGAACAGACCTTGCTCGATCCTCAGCCCAAGTTTCTGCCACCGATTTCTGTGGTCAAGTAACCGGACCCAACCATGAACCAAAAAAAGCAAACGGACCAGCCAACGCGACGGGATTGGTTTCGACTTCGTCGCCCGCATCAAAATCGATTGCTGGGTCAGCCGGATGCAGCTGCTTCATGTACACGCCCCACGGCGCTTAAACCAGTTGACCTTCCGCCCAATCATGACGGAATGGACATGTCGCAGTTGCCCCCGATGAGAGAGGCGCTGCTGTCGGCAGATCAGGTTCATGACCTGATGGTCGACGTGAAGCAATTGGGAACCGACATTCAACTGATGCAGCGACAGGCGGGAGCCAACCGGGCGACCGTATCCGATGCCGACACGCCCGAGCGTTTAGATCTTGCCGGCACTGCATTGCTTTCCGGCCGAGTACCACGTTTGCAGGTTCGATATCGTTGGCAAGACACGCTTTGGATCGACACCCTTACGACGCAGCCTGACGGCTACGCCTTGATTCGGATCGCGCATCGTCACGCGTAGCTGACGACAGAGTGACTCCGTCCGAACCACCGAGTCGGGAGGGGAAGGCGCCGTCCGTCCCATCGCTGCTAAGGCTTGTCATTGAATTCGGCTTGGACGGAGCCACGCCCTCCCCTTGGATGTTCGCCGATTTGGGAGGGGAAGGCTCCGTCCGACCTCATCGCTGGCTCAGGCTGGTCAATGAATTCGGCTTGGGCGGAGCCACGCCCTCCCTTGGATGTTCGCCGATTTTGGGAGGGGAAGGCTCCGTCCGCCCCTATCGCTGGCTCAGGCTTGTCATTGAAGACGGCTTGGGCGGAGCCGCGCCGTCCCTTGGATGTTCGCCGATTTTGGGAGGGGAAGGCTCTGTCCGCCCCCGTTGCTGGCTCAGGCTTGTCATTGAAAACGGCTTGGACGGAGCCGCGCCCTCCCTTGGATGTTCGGCAATCGTGGGAGGGGAAGGCTCTGTCCGACTCCCATCGCTGGCTCAGGCTTGTCATTGAAAACGGCTTGGACGGAGCCGCGCCCTCCCTTGGATGTTCGCCGATTTTGGGAGTGGAAGACTCTGTCCGACCCATCGCTGGCTAAAGCTGGTCATTGAAGGCGGCTTGGACGGAGCCGCGCCCTCCCGGCAATACAATCACCATTGGGAGGGGAAGGCTTCGTCCGCCCCACCGCTGGCTCAGGCTTGTCATTGAAAACGGCTTGGACGGAGCCGCGCCCTCCCTTGGATGTTCGCCGATTTTGGGAGTGGAAGAC
>CALFWL010000207.1 GCA_937928215.1 uncultured Pirellulaceae bacterium
TGGCGAGAGATCACGCCGGACGTTTTTCGACCGGGCGATTTCGTGGAGATCAAATCTCGATCTGGAAAAGCTCGTCCTCGCATTGCCCGCATCACAGAGATTCTCTGGGATCGTCATTCTCGCAGAATTGAGTACATCGTCGCATCGCAAAACATGCAATTGGAGCGAAGGTTTCATGCAGAAGATCTGCGACCTGCGATTCCACTCGGATCGCACTTGCCAAGTCACCACATCGAACGAGCCCGCAGCGAGAACATGCACTGAATGCTTCCGATCGCTTGCGACAGAACGTGCTCGCTCCAGCGCGAATCTCCAGCGGCAAAAGGCGGCAGAGCAAATGCATTCCCAGCGACGCGCGCCAGTTCGCTCATAGCAGCGAGCCGTTTCAACCGATCCGTTTTGTGCCGCAGCAGACGCATCGATACGGTTTGATGAACAGGATCACGCCGAAGGTAGCCACCAGCAGGAATCCGAACATGAAAACCGGCAGACGAACGACTTCATGATAGTCGTCCCTCCAGCAAGACTTGCAACGTTTGACGATGGCACGGATTCGACGTTCTCCGTCGATCGCTTCCGTGCGAATAAATTGTGCTTGAGACATACTATGCTTAACCGACCGTGGCAGAAATAAGACAACGAGAAACGCCAGAGCCTGAAAGAGACAAGCCCACGAAGTGTGCATTCGGGATAGCGTCGGGTCAATCTGCAATTGACGAAGAACACGCTATGCAGATTGAACGCCCGGCAATATTGTGCCGATCGGAATAAGTTGTCGTCCGGGTTGCCGCCAATTTGTAGGTTGGTGCACAAAGTGCTGTTCGTGATGGGAATCGTGTTTTGGTGCGGCATACGTGGCAAATGACAACTGTTTTCCGCCCTCGCTTTGTTACGAGAAACCGACTTGGCTGCGGAGCACCGCTCAAAACGGATACTCAGGTTGTCGGGTCTATGCGAAAACACCCTGATGCAGCGATGGCACCGACAGAAACTGGAAAACCAGATTGCGGGAAAACGCCGAATGCGCTTCGAACGCAGTAATGTCTCAAGCCCGATTTTTCTGACTTGAAGTTCTGTTCTGTCGGGCGATGTCAGGTGCGACACAATGGTTCAGCAGACTCTTTCCCGATGGGAGTTCGGGGAACATCGCGTAAAATCAAGCTTGACGCCGACGAACCGATGCCGTCAGCTGACTGAAGGTTTATTGGAATTGAAACTCTGGTAAGCTAAGGCGTTCGCGGACGCGGTCGACCGCCGCGCTGAACTGACAGCGGCAGACAAATGCAAGGTCTGGGTTGCGGGATCAAGATTCTGCCGCCGATTCCTGCTTTGTCAGGCGGAGTTCCGCGTTTTTCAAAAAGAGTTGTTCACTGAGAGTTGTTCCTTTGTTCGATCGATTTTCACCACCCGAGACTAACTTCCTAGAGCGGCTGCGTTATTGGGCAGTCGCAATCCCGGACAACGTCGCGTTCCGATTCCTAGAGAAGGATGAAGAAAACTTCGAATCCGTCACCTTCGCGCAGTTGGATGAGCAAGCGAAAGCAATCGCCGCCAAGCTGGTGTCGATGGGAATGCGAGGCGAACGTGCGCTGTTGATGTATCCGCCCGGACTTGAGTTCGTAGCGGCATTCTTTGGATGCCATTACGCTGGAGTCATCCCGGTCCCCGCCTACCCGCCGCGCCGCAATCGCAACATGACTCGCATCAGCGCGATCTCCGATGATGCACGGGCGGCGGTCGTGTTGACCGTTCGGCCAGTGGCCAGGCGCTGGCAAAGCGAAGTCGGTGACACGCCAGGATTGCAAAAAATTCAGTGGTTGGCGACCGAGACGATTCCAATTGACATGGCCAACGATTGGGTAAAGCCCAAAATCGCTGCTAACGATCTTGGCTTGATCCAATACACATCCGGATCGACCGGGTCACCGAAGGGCGTCATGCTCAGCCACCACAATCTGGTTGCTAACGCTCGCATGATTACGCGAGCGTTTGAAATTGACCGGACGCGCTCGGGCTGTAGCTGGCTGCCACTCTATCATGATATGGGGCTGGTCGGCGGAATTCTCAACCCAATGTATTGCGGGATGGCCGACACGATCATGTCACCCATTTCGTTTCTGACTCGACCGATTCGTTGGTTGCAGGCGATCTCGCGGTTTGACGTGGCGGTCAGTGGAGGCCCGAATTTCGCGTACGCGTGGTGTACGATGAAAATTTCGGAAGAAGAGTGCGAAGGTCTGGATCTGAGCCGCTGGGATCTGGCGTTCAATGGAGCCGAACCGGTCCGCGCCGATGTGATGGATGCGTTTTCAAAAAAGTTCGCTCCGTACGGTTTTCGCCCTCACGTCCACTACCCTTGCTATGGAATGGCCGAGACGACGTTGATCGTAACGGGTGGGAAACGCGTCGAGCCACCGGTCATTCGATCGTTCAACAAGCATGATCTGGTCGAGCACCGTGTTGTCAGCGTGGCTACGGACGATGCGAATGCACGGGCCTTGGTCGGCTGCGGGCAGGTCCTCGAAGAAGAAGAGGTTTTGATCGTTCATCCGGAAACGCGACGTCAACTCAGCGACGATCAGATCGGCGAGATCTGGATCAACAGCCCCAGTTGCGGGCGAGGTTATTGGGAACGCCCGGTTGAGACTCGTGAAACCTTCGATGCACGCTTGCGCCCGGACAACGGAAAAAGTTACCTTCGCTCGGGCGATCTGGGCTTCATGGATCGAGGCGAATTGTTCGTCACGGGGCGTCTGAAGGACATGATCATCGTGCGGGGCGTCAATCGTTATCCGCAAGACATCGAGGCAACCGTCGAACACTGTCATCCGGCGACACGTTCGGGCGGAACCGCCGCGTTTGCGGTGACTCGATGGGATCGTGAACATCTAGTGATCGTCTGCGAAGTGGAACGTGGTCCAAGCTACTCAAACGATCGCAGCGGCGTTTTCGAATCGATTCGCGCTGCGGTTGCCGATGAACACGAACTTCCTCCTGATGCCATCGTGCTGGTGCGCGGACACAGCATGCCGAAAACGTCCAGCGGCAAAGTCCAACGCCATGCATGTAAGCGGGAATTCGAAAACAATGAATTGAACGTGATTGCTCGCTGGAGTAGCTGGGAAGACGATCAGGACAATTTGATTGAAACGCCTCGATCCCGACGGGCGGTGGTAGATCAATCGTCTGATTCGTCTGTTGCACAAACCAACGGTGATCTTGCGCCGGAAGTTGTTCGTGCGGTGATCCACTTTGTTAAGCAGGTTGGCAGAGATCGAGCACGCGATGTCGACATCGATACGAACATTGTCCACCTTGGACTCGATTCGCTTGAGCGGCTGGATATCGCACAGAGCTTGCACACCACGTTTGGCGGCTACTTGCCGGATGAGGTTTTGCAGGAAGTCGAAACGGTCCGTGAAGTTGCGGCAGCCATTCAAAAACATGTCGGCGTCATCCCGGTCACATCGAACTTTGATCAGGTAGATTCGGCGGGGGCTGGTTCGCGGAAAAGATCGGGACCGATTCCCGAATCGTATTACAAGCTAGAAAAGATGCCCGAATTCATTCGGCTCCAAGGCTTGCAGCAACAGATTACCGACGAAGGGGTGCGCAACCCATTCTTCAGCGTGCATGAAGGTCGAGTCAGCAACACGACGCGGATCGATGGTCGCGAACTGATTTCTTACGCCAGCTACAACTACCTTGGACTATCTGGTACGCCGGAAGTGAATGCCAGCGCCAAGGAGGCGATCGATCAGTTCGGCACCAGCGTCTCGGCCAGTCGGATTGTCTCGGGCGAGAAAACCATTCACAAGCAATTGGAAAGTGAGCTCGCTGACTTTTTGGGCGTTGAAGACGTGATCACTTTCCCTGGAGGACACGCGACCAACGAATCCGTCATCGGTCACCTGATTGGGCCGGGCGACTTGGTGATCCATGACAGTTTCGCTCACAACAGCATCATCCAGGGAGCTGAACTTTCGGGCGCACGTCGTCGACCTTTCGATCACAATGACCACGAGTCGCTCGATGCGATCCTGTCCGAAATCCGCAACGATTATCGGCGCGTGCTGATCGCGATCGAAGGCTTATACAGCATGGACGGCGACTATCCGGAGCTGCCGAAATTTATTGAGGTCAAGAACAAGCACAAAGCGTGGCTGTACGTGGATGAAGCTCACTCGATTGGCACGATGGGAAAAACGGGGCGCGGCATCGCGGAAATGCAAGGCGTCGATCGCGGCGAAGTCGAGTGTTGGATGGGCACATTAAGCAAATCGTTTGGTAGCTGCGGAGGCTTTATTGCAGGCAATCGAAACTTGGTCGAGTTCCTCCGTTACACGACGCCCGGATTCGTTTTCGCCGCCGGGATGCCTCCCGCCAATGTTGGAGCCGCACTCGGCGCGCTGCGGAAACTGCGGTTAGAGCCGGACCTAGTAACGCAGTTGCAAAAGAACTCCGCTCTATTCCTACAACTGGCTACCGCTGCCGGTTTGGACACCGGGATTGCTCACGCGGGCACTCCCATCATTCCAATCATTACTGGTGCATCCATGAAGGCATTGCGACTGTCGGAAGCATTGTACGATGCTGGCATCAACGCTCAGCCGATTCTGTATCCGGCGGTGCCGGAGAAAGAAACTCGGGTCCGAATCTTCATGACGGCAACTCATACCGAAGAACAGATTCGCAAGTCGGTTGACATCATTGCCGAACAGTGGCGACGAATTGTTGCCGGTGAGAACGGTAAAGTCCTCGCGTAACGCATTGTCGTGGATGAGCCGGTGTTACGCAAAAAGAAATCGCGTTGAGCGCCGAGCGTTTTCCGTAGTGCGGGAGGCGTAAAGCGGTGGTTCGGTTTTACGGGCTTCGGAAATCCCGGTTTCAAAGGTTCGGGTTTCAAAGATCGGGGCTTCAGAGTTTGTCGTTGCTGCTCGAATCATTCACGTCTGGTTTTTGGATTGGATCGAGACTGGACGAATAGAATTCAACCAAGTCGCGTCGCAGTTTTTCGAGCGACGGTTCGTGGACGTACATCATGTGGCCACCTTCATAAAATTTTGTGGTGACGTTGGATCGCAGTTCCGAAGGCAGACCTAAATGGTCGCGACTGTGCTCCATGGCAAACACGGGCGTGGCCAAGTCGTAGTAGCCGCACGCCGCAAACACTTTCAGGTGCGGGTTCTGAATCATCGATTGCGTCAACGTTGCGGAAGCATTGACGAATTGATTGGTGAATTCGCTGTAATCCCAAGGATGAACGTTTCCGGTCAGGATCTCATAAACTTGCTCTTCTTCGACCTTCAGTGTCCCGCGTAGGTATTCATTCATTGCGGACGTGAACGGTCCAAACAACGCTGCGGCGCTCGGATCGTAGCCGGGAGATTCGTCAACTTGGTCGCGAGCCAATCCGACGTAACGACTGTCAAATCTTCCCAGAACTTGAGCTCGGGAGCGGAGCAACTCTTTGCGAAAACGTCCCGAATCGACTCGTAGCCTTGAACGATTCAGGTACACGCTCGACAGGCCGGTTAGTTCCGACATCCGCGCGACCACTTGCTCGCGGGTTTCGTTGGCCAGTCCATCTCCAGCCAGCAGCGCCTGAAGATACGGTCCGCGGGCGAATTCTCGGGCTTCCTGCACCACTTCTTCCACCGGCCGATCCAGCAGTTCATTCGATAGCGCGTCGTGATACCATGCGGTCGCCGCGTAAGAAGGCAAAAACAAGGCATAAGCGATGTCGTTGTTCAGGTTGGCTCGCAGCGTTTGGAAATCGATCACAGCGGAAATCAGCATGATGCCGTTCAGGTCCATCCGATAGCGATTTCTCAGTTGCCCGCTCAAACCCGCGACTCGTAAACCACCGTAGCTTTCGCCCAGCAGAAACTTGGGCGATGCCCAACGCCGATATTGATTGGTGTAGTCGTGAATGAACTGAGCCATGCTACGCAGGTCTTCATCGTAGCCGTGAAATTGATTCTTGTTTTCACCTTTGGCGGGGCGACTGTAGCCTGTGCTGACAGGATCGATGAACACAAGATCCGTCGTGTCCAACAGCGAATACGGATTGGGTATCAGTTGATGAGGAGGAGCCATTGGCTTCGCGTCATCGGCAAGTTTGACTCGTGTCGGCCCCAGCATCCCAAGGTGCAACCACACCGACGAAGATCCGGGACCTCCGTTAAAACAGAACGTGACTGGGCGATCAGATGGAATTGAAGGATCATGGCCCTTGGTGTAAGCGACGAAGAACACGTTGGCTTTGGGAGCCCCCGAATCACTTTTCATTACCAGCTTGCCAGCAGTGGCCGAGTATTTGATCTCGGTGCCGTCGATGGTTGCCTCGTGGGTAGTGACCGACGTTTTTGGATTAGCCTCCTTCTTTTTGCGTTCTGCTTCCAGCTTGCGCCATTGCTCAGCCGTCAGTTTCGCGGCTTTGTCGGGCTCGTCAGCCACCGAGCCCGCAACGTCGAAGGTTAACCAGCAAAGAGTGAACAAAAGCAGCAGCAAGCATCGGGGCATGGGATTCACCAAAGCAGAATTTCAAAGAAGGCAAAGTTGAGAAATCGGGTTCGATTCCGAGTATAGTTCGCGCTATCTCGCTTGCCCACCGTTACGAGGTTTCTACATCGCATTTCGTAGAAACGTAAACTCGGCTGGCACTTCTGCGGCTCGTTGCGAAAATCGGATCCTGAAAACCCGATCTTGCGACTTAGCTATCGAGCCTGAACGGTCAAAGCGAATGCCGCTCCTTACTCGCGGAACGGGTTCGGTTAATCCAGCAAGAGCGTTTGCAACAAGTCGCGGCTGCCGAGCGGTTTGGTGTGAGTCAGCACTTCGCCAGCCGAAAAGCCAGCGGCCAGTCCGCAAGTTGCGGCCAGAGTACGGACCCGATCGAAGACGTGTTCTTTCTCTGGCGGGAACTGGGTCGCGTAGCATCGAATGGCTTTGATTTTTCGCTCCAACACGTCGCTGATGTCGTAGACGAACTGGCACGAGCCCTTTCCGCTGTAGTCGGACGCGAACATCAATGAGTAATTCACGTGCCGCTGGATCGGGTGTACAGGTAAGCCGTCAAAGTGATCGTCCCACTTGGACAGCCGACTGTAAAAAACCGCGGCGTCGGTGATCTGAGCGGCCTGCCAATGATCGGGCGATGCCATCGGCGTTTTCCCTTCCAGCCCAAAGATCACTTTGGGGCGATATCGCCTGAACTCAGTTGCCAACGCGACTCGTGCCTCGAAGCTGTCAAACAATTTTCGGTTTGGCAGGTTGAGCACAATCCGTTTCGTCACACCCAAAACTTCCGCGGCCGAGTCCGCCTCCGCCAGACGGATGGCTGGATCGGAGCAACCGGGAGTTGGTTCGCCGTCGGTCAAGTCGACAATGCCAACTTTCAATCCACTGTCTGCCAGCGCAGCCAACGTTCCCCCGCAGCCAATCTCCACATCGTCCGGATGAGCACCGACGGCGATGATATCAAGTTGATCGGTTTCCACTACAGTCACGGTCTTGCTTCCAGTTTTACCGATTGAACGCGGGCGTTGTCGATCTCGATAGTGCGTGCGTTCAATTTTAGCTTGATGGAATCGCCGTCACGGTCGACCAACTGAAACAGACACTTCTGGCCAAACATCAACCGCTGGCCGTCGCGGAGCAACACGTAGCCTGCATCTGGGTTCAGCGTTTGAGGTCGTTGCAGCCACAGCGTCGGAGCAGAATTGCGATCGACTTCCTTATAGACAACCTCTTTCAAGTCCGGCATGGGGTCTTCGTCGAGAGCCAGTTCGTTGGCGTTTGGTGCGAGCTCTTGTAGCCGTTTGTCGATCGTCTGCCAGCGATAGCCTTCGTCGGTAAACTTGACCTCGCTGGCCAGCAGCCGACCCGTTTGATGCACGATAATGTTTTTCGCATCTTTCCAGTCTGTCGAGTGAGGCAATCGAGCAGCTGATTCCGAAGGCCACAGCGCGATGGCTTGATCGACCGGCACCAGAAATTCAGGAACGAGCTGAGAACGAAATCGTTTGCCGGGATCGACGTTGATGATCGAGCCATCGGAAAGCTGCACGGACCACGACCGTCGATTGGGACGTCGCTTGAGGTTGTCAGTTGCGAAGGTGTATGACTCAATAAGGTCGGACGCCAAGGAAATCGGCGCTTTAGAATCGTCGATGGCGAGACTGATTGAACCGTCAGATTCAAGTTCCAGCCGACTGCCGATCCAAACATTACCGTTTCTCAGTCGTGCGGTCGCTTTTTCATTGCTCGCCGGTTCTTTTTCATTCGCGACACCGCCGGTCGTCAGTTCTTTAGGCGGGGAAAAACAAATGCTGTCGAAGGCAAAATCGTCATCGATCTTACGATGAAACTTGTCCATTTGCGAATTCCTCCGAATCTGCAAGCGTGCGATCAACTCGTTGGTTCGAACCCCCAGAAACGCGCAGTCACGCTCTCCGGCCTCGACCGTCGCGACAATCTGGCCTGCTGCGTTGAACGCCTCCATCACAAAGGCCCGCTCGTACTGTATCGTCGCGATGTAGGTTCCAAACTCATTGACGCCCGCACGAAGGTAAGGCCGGTTGGGCAGGCAGAAATCGATGGTCAGAGTGCCGCGAAACTTCTTGTAACGAACTTGGCCTCCGCTCTTGAACTCCGTGAAGACATTGCCCGAGTTGTCACCGGTGGGCGTTTCGGGGAATTTGAATCCGTAGCCAGAAATGCCTACGTATCCAGGTTCAACGCTTCCGAGTTTCAATCCAAATGGAATATAGGTTTTCGTAATGTCGGCTTTGCGATCAAGATCATTTCCCACCGCATCGGTTTCCAAGTGAGTGGTTGTTTGTTCGGGTAGATAAAACTTGCCGTCGGGAACGAGCACAATTTCCGTCTGGATGGGCTGCGAACCGTTTGGCGTAACTGAGTCTCCGTCCGGAATCGGCGAACGCAGCATTCGCAGTTGATTGCGCTGCAGTTTCAGTTGTTGGCCATCGGCAACGCAGGTGAACTCGAACTCACCCGCGTCACCTCGTAAGGTACGCCCGGACTTGAGTTCCAATTCGTCAAACTCAGACGGAGTCGAAGATTCGACGGCGCTGATTTTGTTCAAGATTCGGCCAATCCGATACTTGGTCTCAGCGTCCGCACGATCAGCAAGCTGTCGTAACATTTTCGGGTACTGGCCTCCCGTCTCCGGATCGGACAATTCACGCTCTGCGTTTTCTCGATCTCGATAGTCAGCGCTTTGCAGTAAGGACAGCAGTTCCCGAATTTTAGCGATATGGTTGCTGGCAGGAGTCTCACACAACCACAGTCGCCGAATGTCGCTGGTTGGGATCCGCCTGACGGTCATTTGGCCGTTGGAGCGGACTTCTTTCCAATTGATCGCGCCAAGTTTAACGTCGGTCCGGAAGACGGAGCCGGACTCAAGAGTGATTTCCAGTTCGGTTGCCGGGCAGTGAGTCCCGACGATGCAAACCGCCGCGAACGACAACATCATCAGGCAACGCTGCAACGGGGGAGCGGTGGCTCGAACGAGCGAATCGTAGTGGCTCATGGTTTTGACCATTGATTGGTATCAACGTAACGGAAGTTGCCCTGGTTGCTCTTCGCCAGTTTCGTCATGAAGTTCGTTCGAATCTGAAGTGGCCCAGAGCCAAATTGGATGCAATGAATGGTTGTGTTGCGACGCGAGAGTCGGCTGAGCATCTTAATCTGACCGTCGTTCAGTTCAGGGTAACCACCGTCGGTCATCAACACCAGCACATCGGGTTCAAACGCGAGCGCGGCCGAAAGTCCTCGCAGGTGATCAGTGGAACCAAACGCGGCTAGGCGTTCAATAAAGCCGGGCACCATTTTCTTGTTGGCGTCCGTGGCATCAAGCATCTGCCGGGTGCTGAGCGTGACGATGCGGTCGTGATAACCGACAATCTGGAACGAGTGGTACGGCTTCAGGTCTGCGATCGCTTTGGCCAACTCCTTCCGTGCCGCACCAAGCACACCCAGTCCGCTTGAGCCCATGCTCTTGGAGCGATCGATCAGAAAGACAAACGAGCGACCTTCCATCTGCCCACTGCCGAACAGGCTGACTGACGCAGGCTCTCCCTTGGGTATTCGACTTCGAAGCAAACGTTGTTCGGCTTCGATCAGTTTCAAATCTTCTGGCGACAGTTCGAACGAATGGTTCTGTTCCGTGGTCGCATCGGACCGCGTCATGCTGGTCGCGTCCAGATTCGGAGTTTCGATCGGCGGAGGCCCCGCGAGTTCCGTCACCGGGTTTTTGATTTCCTTGACATTCAACTGAGGCGGCGCGGCGTCCATGGCGACCATCGGAGGCGGCGCGTCGGAAAGTTCGGTCGGCTCGTCCGCCAAGCTGTCCTGTTCGTTCAGGTATCGATCAGGTTGGTCGTCGGGAGCAACCGCCAGCACGATCGATCCGCGTCGATCTGGCTCAGTTGACAATGACTTTGCGGCTCGATTTCCAAAAAAGATCAGGAAACCAAGCAGTAGAACGTGCACCAGCAACGACAGACCTACCGGTCGCCATTTTTTCAGCATCGAATCGGGTTGCTCGGCTGGGGGATTACTCATCGTTACATTATTCCAGAACTGGCCCGGCGTGACCAACCACACTGTGGTTCATGACCAATTTGGCAACAAAATGCCAGTTCAAATTGGATGGGGGTTAAAATGCACGCACTCAACGGCGACAATTGCGTATCGCACAGTGACTGGTTCGCGATGAACGAAAACGGTTTGATTTCAGGCACAGCTGGCTAAACAGGACAATATTGAATGAATGATCGAGTAACTGGAACCGCTCCCGCGCTGGCGGGCGAAGACCTGCAAGCGTTGAAACGGCTCAGCGAAAGCTATCAAACGGTGCGCCGCGAGTTGTCCAAGGTGATCGTTGGCCAGGACGAAGTGATCGAACAGCTGATGATCGCCATTTTTGCTCAGGGGCACTGCTTGCTGGAAGGTGTTCCAGGTCTGGCGAAAACGTTAATGGTCAGCACGTTGGCTCAGACGTTGAATCTGGATTTCAGCCGGATCCAGTTCACGCCCGACCTGATGCCCAGCGACATCGTTGGAACGGAAGTGATTCAGGAAGACAAGGCGACTGGAGCAAGGGAGTTCAAGTTCCTCAAGGGGCCAGTTTTCAGCAACATCATTTTGGCTGACGAAATCAACCGGACACCTCCCAAGACTCAGGCGGCACTGCTGGAAGCGATGCAAGAAAAGCAGGTCACCATCGGCGGCCACAAGAACGCTTTGCCGGCTCCGTTTTTTGTGCTGGCGACACAAAACCCGATCGAGCAGGAGGGAACGTACACGCTGCCCGAAGCGCAGCAGGATCGTTTCATGTTCAAAGTGTTCGTGAAGTACCCGTCGTACGACGAAGAGTTCCGGATTGCCGAAACGACGACTGCGACCGGCGGTGCCGAAGTGTCTCAGGTTTTGCAAGGTGAAGATATTTTGCGATTGCAGAAACTGGTGCGACAGGTTCCCGTCGCCTCGCACGTGATTCACTTCGCGCTGCGTCTTGTTCGAGCCACACGCGTGTTGGAAAACGACTGCCCCGAGTTTGTGAAAGAGTCCATCAGCTGGGGGGCCGGGCCGAGGGGTGTACAGAATCTGCTGCTGGGAGCCAAAGCCCGTGCGGCGTTGGAGGGGCGGACGTTCGCCACGACCGATGATGTTCGAGCGGTCGCGAAACCTGTCCTGCGGCATCGAGTGATCACCAACTACAGCGCGGAATCAGCGGGCGTCACTTCGGACACGGTCATTGAAAGGTTGCTGGCCGAACTGCCCGAGCGTTCAGAAGGCGATCAGGTTTCGCCGGAACTCGCACCAGCGTTTTCATAATAATCGGCTCGGCGCGTTGGTCGTGCCGTTGGCTTTGATGTAACTGTAATTTTTTTCGCTGGGCTTTATGGCCAAAACTGACACATCCGACACGAAGTATCTCGACCCGACCGCGCTCGACAAGATCAAGCGACTGGACGTGCGGGCTCGGGTTGTCGTTGAAGGTTTCATTACCGGCCAGCATCGCAGTCCCTACAACGGTTTTGCGATCGAGTTTGCGGCTCATCGAGAATATTCGCCGGGCGACGACCTGCGGCACATCGACTGGAAGGTCTGGTCAAAGACCGATCGGCTGTACATCAAAGAGTACGAGGAAGAAACCAATCTGAAGTGTCATTTGCTGGTCGATTGCAGCAAGTCGATGCGTTATGGCGAAGCGTCCGGCTGGAGCAAGTTCGATTACGCTTCGACGGCAGCCGCCAGTTTGGGCTACCTGCTTCAGCAGCAGCAGGATTCGGTCGGTCTGGTGCTGTTTAGCAACAAGATCGATCAGATGCTCAAACCAAGTTCGCATCCTTCACATCTGAAGCTGATGCTGCACGAACTGGAAAAAACGGAGCCATCGGACGTGACGGACATCGCCGAACCATTTCTTTCGCTGGGTGGGGCGCTTCGTCAGCGAGGAATGGTGGTTTTGTTTTCGGATCTGTTTCTGGCTCCTGAGGTGTTGGCTAAATCTCTGGACCAATTTCGGCTGCGGCAGCACGAGGTGATTGTGTTTCAGGTGATGCACCAGGACGAGCTGGAGTTTCCGTTCCAGGACAATACGCTGTTCCGGGGCATGGAAACGGACGCCCAACTGCACACCGAACCGCGAGCGTTGCGGAAGACGTATCTTGAAGCGGTCGAGCGACATCAGGCAAGTGTGAAGAAAACCTGCGCGGCGGCGGGTGTCGATCATGTCTTGATGGATACTTCTCGGCCCTTGGGCGAAGTTTTGTCCAGCTACTTAAATTTCCGCGCCCGAACCAGAAAAAAGAAACGGTAGGAATGAGGAATGAGGAATGAGAATAAGGAATTGGGAATGAAGGTACTGAGTACTGAGTACTGAGTACTGAGTGCTGAGTGCTGAGTCGCTTCAGCACCTCACATCGAAAACCTCACCTCTCACCCTCACACCTCACACCTCACTCCGAAAACCGAAAACCTCACACCGAAAACCACGTCCTGAGCCTTGATTTCTGTCCCCTGAAACCTGTACCCCTTTTTAACTTTTCTATGCTCACTTGGTTTCTCAATCCGTGGATGCTGCTTGGCGGGCTGGCCATCGCGTCACCCATTCTGATCCACTTGCTCAACAAACGTCGATTCAAGATCGTCGAATGGGCCGCCATGGATTTTCTGTTCGAAGCGGACAAGAAGAACCGGCGCCGAGTGCAATTGGAAAATTTCATTCTGCTGGCGTTGCGTTGTCTGGCTCTGCTGCTGCTGGCATTGCTGTTGGCACGCCCGTTTCTTCCGTCGGGTGTCAGCGACGTGTTGCAACAGGCCCAACGGTTTGAGCGAGTATTGCTGATCGACGACTCACTGTCACAGCGAGTGCTCAATGGGCCGCTGCCCGCTATGCAAGTGACGACGCGTGCGGTTCGAGACCTTGTGACGGATCTGGCGAATTCAGAAGACACCGAAGAATATCTGACTGTGATGGTGACCAGTCATCCCGATCAGCCAGTGCTGTCGAACGAACCGCTCAATGGCAGCACGGTCGGTGCGTTGGTGCAGACCTTGGATGATCTGACCTGCTCGGATCAGGTTGCGGACTACCGAGCGTCGATGGAACAGCTTCGACAATACGTTAGTGGAAACGCCGATGGCCTGAACCGAGTCGCCTACGTTTTCAGTGATATGCGATCTCGAGACTGGGATGCGTCCGATTCGGGTGATGGGGAATCAGCTCCCAATCGATTGCTGAATGAGGCCGCAGAAATGACGGCCGGCTGCTTTCTGGTCGATACCGCCAGCGCGTTAGATGGAAACCTAGCCGTTACCGCCGTTCGCCCGGACGGCAATCTGGTCGCGGATAAAGTGATGCGGTTTTCGGTCGACGTCGCAAACTATGGCACTCGAGTCGTTCAAAACGTTCGCTTGCTGATGCAGGTCGATGAGAACCAGCCCGTGTATGAAGTTGTGCCATCGATCGCGCCGGGCGAAACGGAAACGGTGGCGTTTCGACATGTGTTTGCTCGTCGTGACGACGAACGATTTGGCGTCGACGATGATTCTGCCAATGTTGGGCTGCCGTTTGTCAGTTATCGAGTCAAAGTCGAAATCGATCGGCCCTCGCTGGACGAACAATCGCTGGCTGCAGACCAGATGATCGAGGACAGTTCTGCGATCTTCGCGGCCAGAATCATGGACGGAATTCCCGTGCTGCTGGTCGATGGCGATCCGTCTGCATCGGCCGAACGAAGTGAAACGCATTACCTGCGGTCGGTTGGTGTGACCGGCACAGGGCTCGATATCGACGTGGCCACGGTCAGCGAATTCGAAACGGCTTCGTTGTCCCGGTACTCCGTGATTTTTCTGTGCAATGTGGACGAAGCGACGCTCGAGCGGATGGGTTCATTAGAAACGTGGGTTCGTGAGGGTGGCTCGCTGGTGTTGATGCCAGGCAATCGAGTCCGAGCCGAGACATTTAACAAGGCGTTCTTCAACGAAGGCGAAGGGCTTTCTCCGTTGAAGTTGCGGTCGATGGGTGGGGACCCGACGATGAATCGCTGGGTCAACTTTGAAGTCGATCCTCAGGTCCACCCGGCGCTTCGAGTGATTGTTGAAAGCGATGCGTCAAGTCTTGGCAACGTGGATGTGTTCAGCTGGTGGACGTCCGAGTTGAACGAAGAACTGGCGGACAAGACGGTTTCGGTGCCGCTTCGGCTGACCGATAAAGATCACTCGATCGCGATGGCGGATCGCAGTTGGGGCGATGGCGACGTGATCGTCTTCACTATTCCGGGCGACGGTGACTGGTCCATGTGGCCCAGCAGTCCCACTTTCGCACCTGTCGTGATCGATCTGGTGGATTATTTGGTGGGCCAGTCTTCTGACGGTGCTGCGATTAGTCCCGGTGAAACAATTCGTTATCCCGTGGATGTTTCGGTTTACGATGAACGAGTCGCCTTGCGTGATCCAGATAATGAGCGGATTGAAGCGATCGCTCGTCCGAGCGGCGATGCGGAGCCTGACCAACGGAGTGTGATGTACCAAGTTTCCTTCGACGACGTGCGAAAACGAGGATTTCACACGCTGGAACTCAAACGGAAAGATGAATCTAGCGGACAGATCGAGCCGGTGTTGTTCGCGACGAATCTGGATGCTCGCGAAAGTGATTTGACTCGCATGTCAGCTTCATCCTTGGACGGCGACTTCTTTTCCGGAAAGGTGAATCGGGTCTCGATGACTCAGCTTGGGCAGCAGACGGTTGCTGGAGCAAACACGGAGATCTGGACGACACTGTTGCTGTTTGTTTTTGGTGTGCTGATGCTGGAGCAATTTCTTGGCTGGTTCTGGGGGCGAAGCCGATGACTCAAATGACAGTGTTCCATTTTCTGCTTCGGTGTTTGTGTGCCGCGGTGTTGGTTTTCAGTTTGGCCGCGTTAGCGGATTCGCAGGATTTTGGTGACCCTAACCCTGCTAACAAGGTGCTGGTTGATGATCTGATGAAGTTGCGACTGGTCGCCCGGAATGCGAATGCTCAGCTAGAGATATCTGATGATTTCAATGATGATTCTGGCCAGCATGCGATTCTGAAAACCGATCCGGATTTGGAATCGATCCTCGACAAAGCCGCTCGATTCGCCAACGACAAGAACTGGAGCGTCGCCACGAAGTTGTGGCAAGCAGTGCTCGATCGCAGTGGCGATGCGATGTATTCCAATGATGGCATAATCTACTATTCGTTGGCTGAGCAGGTCGAACGAACGCTGGCGAAATTGCCTGCCGAAGCATTAAAAACCTATCGAATTCGCGCGGATGCGGACGCGAAAGCGATACTTGCCGCAGCGAAGGACGGCCAAGATTCTCAGGCGCTCGGTCGAGTCGTCGGGAACTACTTTGTCAGCTCGGTGGGAGATGATGCCGCGTTTCAGTTAGGTTGCTTGAATCTGGATCGCTATGACTTTGTTGGAGCGTTGCGTTTGTTCCAGAAGTTGATTGATCGTTATCCGGACTCGGATGTTCCGCCCGATCAGGTTCACTTGAGAATCGCGCTGTGCCACGCTTTTCTGGGGAACGCGGATGCTTCAGAGATGGCAATCGCAGCGGCCGAAAAAGTGCTGGCGGGTCGCGCGATCGCTGGAGGTATTTCTCCCGCACAATTGAGGGATTCACTTCCTGAATTGACGATCGAATCGGTCTCCTCCATGACGGATAAAGCGATCCGCATGCAACTGGCAGGGAGTCGTCGACACGGCGTGATGCCGACCCTGCCTGATGGATCAATGAATCGGGATCTTTCGGCGATCTGGCAATTTCACGTCGCGCCAAAGAAGAACAGGTACGTGTGGGCGACGGTACGCGGCAGAACGTTGATTGGGCGCCGATCGCATGGAGATGCTGCGGAAACGTTGACTCCCGAAGAGAAAGATTTGATCGAATCGTGGCGATCCAAGAACTGGCGTCCCGCAGGCCATCTGCTGTTTGCGGACGATCGAATTTACTTCAAGACGGCGGCGGATATCGCTGCTTGGGATCGAAGGCCAATTTCGGAGATCAGTTTCGGAGCGACCGAAAAATCGGATCCGCTCGACTGGGTCTCGTGGCGAAGCGTCTGGCGAAACGCATTTCAAATGGATTCAGCGACGCAGGCGTTACAGTTGATGCGGCGACAATACGGAAGCTACCGCCGCAATCGCGAGTCGCCCCCGCCCGAATCTCCCGATCCATTGTTGCCGCAAGAGGTGCAATTTTTTGGTGATCAGGTTTTTCAACAGATGTCGATCTGCGATGGAACCCTGTACGCAATTGAAGGCGATCCTTTTGATCTCAGCATGCCCATGACGCGTTCGGATCGCAACATTCGATTTCAGTATGACATGTCGATCCGAAGGGTCCGCAAGAATCGACTGACAGCGTATTCGGCAGGCACAGGGCAGTTGCAGTGGTCGTTGCCCCGCACTCCGTCCACTGATGCAGATAAGAAAAAGATTGAATCCGGTAACGGACTACAAGATTCAGCCTGGTTGGACTCGGGTGGTTTCATGGCGGCACCGATTGGCTACGAAGGATTGATCCTTGTCCCGACCAGCGAAAGCGGTGCGGTTGTGGTTTATGCGCTCGATCCATCCGATGGCGGTCGCACCGTTTGGAAATCGTTTCTATGCGATGAACCGGAAACCGGCGCCGTCCCGTGGTCGCCCATTCAACTGTCGCTTGATGGGAGCGATCTGTTTGTCAACACTGGGCTGGGTGCGGTTTTCGTGCTGGATGCGTCCACCGGTAAGATCCGATTCGCGCGGCGTTATCTTCGCAAGGGAACGATGGATTCTTCTGTCCGAGTCTACAACTCACGGCAGACGCGACTGAATTTTGACGGCTGGTCCAGTGACGTTGTGGTCCCATGGCAGAATCAGTTGGTTTGCTTCGGTTCTGACACCGACACCATCTTCGCGCTCGACCGAAGTTCCGGTCGCGAGATCTGGAGTTGTCCCATGAATCCGATCGGACAACGAGTTGACTATTTGTTGGGTGTCCAAGACGGAATGTTGTACGCCGCCGGACCGAATACAATCATCGCCTACGATTTGAATGGCGAAGGTCGCATGGTCTGGGGCGCCGAAGAATTGTTTGACGGGAAAACGTCCAAGGGACGCGGGATGTTGACCGAAAATGCAATTTATATTCCGGTCGACAACGGAATCTACAAGTTCAGTCTGGGTGGCAAAAACGGTAAAGCTCAGGTTGTCGCAAAAGTCGGAGTCAATCTTGGCACCGACGCGCCGGTGGGCAACCTCTTCAGTGACGGCCAGCGGATCTGGGTGCACGGAGGTAATCGACTGTACGCGCTCGGTCCGAATATGGACAACTGACACCTAGCCACCGCGAAATACATTTGCTGCAAGTCGCGGCACCAAAATCCAGGAAACACATTTTGAACCTGTTTGCTCAATCCGATTTGCTCCGATGGATCGTCGGCACTGATCCGAATCAAGCCGGCACGCCAAAACTGCAATGGCTGAACCTGCCCGAATCCTGGGGCGTGTTCGTGTTGATCGCGATCATCGCCGCGTTGGTGTCGGGTGTGTTCTGGCTATATCGAAACGAACTGAACACGTGCCCGAAACCGATCAAAAAGTTGATGGCAGGGTTACGCCTGGCAGTATTGTTGTTGCTACTGGCGATGTATCTGAAGCCATCGATTTTTTACCAGCAAGTCAACGAGATCAAACCGACCATCGCCGTGTTGCGAGATCGTTCGCTGTCGTTTGATCGTGCGGACAAGTATCCGGATGAAACGATCGCGAACGACCTAGCGTCCGCGACTGGACTTGAGCCCCAACAGTTGGTCGACGGATCGGTTTCTCGCGCCAGTCTGGTCAACCGCGTGTTTGATGCCCAGCCGGAGTTGCTGACGGAACTTCGGCAGAAAGCATCCGTGAAAGTGATCGACTTCGCGACGGACAATCAACCGAGCGGCCTGATCTCGGCGATAGGAACGGAACAGACGAAAGGTTCGGACGACGCGGCAATGGATGCCGCATCCGACAGTTCGGGCAAGTCGGACGATTCCACTGACCCTTCTGGTGTGGCTCCATCGACGTTGAAAACAATGCCACCTTTGGTTGCCGACGGTTTGGGCACCGATCTGGCTCAGGCGTTGCAAGGCGTGCTGGACGATGGCGACAATCCTTCCGCGATTCTGCTGGTCTCGGACGGGCAGCACAACGGCAGCAAGGACCCTCGTGAAGTCGCGGCACGGGCGGCCGAACTCGGCGTACCGATTTACGTTGTGGGCGTTGGTGACCCACGTCCTCCCAAAAACCTAGCTGTGACCGAAGTGTATGTTCGCGAACGGGCTTATCCGAACGAGCCATTTGAGGTTGAATCGGTACTCCAAACGACCCATCGTGAACAGACTCAGTTGCCTGCTCGAGTGGAAGTGCGACTGTTGCAGCGAAAAATTGATGAGCGATCGGGGCGGGCTCAGGAACCTCAAACGATTCAGACCGTTCAAGCAGATGTCCCGGATCAAGGCGGGCGAGTACGAGTCAACTTTGATCACGTGCTCAATCTGCCGGGGCAGTATGTTTACACGGTCGAAGTCGAATCGGTCGATGGCGAGATTGAATTGACAGACAACGCTCGTTCATCGTCGCAGTTGGAAGTCGTGGACGATCAAGTCAAGGTTCTGCTGGTCAGTGGCCTACCCAGTTGGGATTACCAACAGTTGCAACGCCTGCTTCAGCGAGACAGCACGATCTCGCTCAGTTGTTGGCTGCAATCGATGGACGAGACACGACCGCAGGAAGGCGACGCTCCGATTTCCAGATTGCCACGTTCGATCGAAGAACTTGGCCAGTACAACCTCGTGATTATGATGGACCCGAACCCACAGGAATTCGACCGGTCATGGGTGAATCTTCTGAAGGATTATTGTCGCTACAAAGCAGGTGGCCTGTTGTTCGTTTGCGGTCCGCAATATACGGGCGAGTTTGTGACGATGAACCGGCTGCGCGACATTCGCGATTTATTGCCAGTGCGTCTGGGCGACAACGAATTCATTGACTCCATCCAGGCGTTGGCGTCGGCCAGAGACGATCAGGCCGGGCAAATGCTACCGGTCGGGCACAATCTGGACCACCCGGCGATGAGCTTTCGAAATGATGCGGCTCAGACTGAACAAATCTGGAATTCGATGCCGGGAGTTTATTGGAACTTCCCCGCGATCGCGGCCAAGCCGACCGCCAGAGTCTTACTGGAACGTGGCGACCAAGTGAACTCGGAGGGCAATCAACCGCTGCTGGTTGACGGTCGATTCGGGTCGGGAACCGTGATGTACATGGGATTTCAGGACACGTGGCGCTGGCGATCGGTAGGCGTACAGGCCCAGTATTTTGACCGCTTCTGGATTCAGATGGTGCGATACATGGTGGAGAATCGTTCGCTGCAAGGATCCCGGCGCGGTTTTATTGACGCTGAGAAAAACGAGTTTGAACTGGGGGATCGCATCACGTTGATCGGACGCGTGCTGGATTCTTCCTTCAAACCGCTAACTGAGCCTGTTGTCGAAACGATGGTGAAGTCTGACGACGGTCGGTTGCAGAAAGTCGAAATGAAAATGCTGCCTCAGCAGGAAGGAAGTTACGAGGCTATTTTTGTCGCTCAGCGGACGGGCACCTATCAAGCGACGATCAACATCCCTGACGCGAACGAAGAAGATGACTTGATCGAACCGATCTCGTTTCGTGTGGTGCCTCCAAATGCGGAATCCGGGGCGTGGTGGTTGAATGAGAAACTGTTAATCGAGATCGCGGAGCGTTCGGGCGGACAATACGTTTCACTGGCTCGAATTTCCGAACTTCCGGCTCAGTTGCCTGCTTCTTCGCGACGAGTTGAACTCAACAGTCCCCCGAAACCGTTCTGGGATATTAATGCGACTCTTCGCTGGTTGGCGCTGGGACTACCCGTCGGGTTGCTTTCGATCGAGTGGATTCTACGGAAAGCTTACAAGCTTCTTTAAACTTAGCGTCAAATTACCTGCAAACTGTACCCTGTAAACTTTCAACTTAATCCCATGAACGCCAGCACAAGAATCCCCGCCTCATTCACCCAACGTTTGCGCCAGCTGCGTCAGCAATTGTTGGGCTGGACGGCAGTGCGAGGTGTAGCGCGATGGTTGACGTTGATATTGGGGATTCTGCTGGTCGACATGACGGTTGATCGCATGTTCAGCATGGATCGGGCGCAGCGGGCGATTCTTCTGGTAGCCATGATTGCCGTCGCAATCGGATACCTTGTCTGGCGAGTCATCCGGCCATTGTTGATGCTCCCTTCCGACCGCGCGCTGATCTACGAAATCGAATCCAAGCATCCGCAGCTACGCGAAAGCCTGTTGACTGCGACGCAGTTCGGAACGCTGACTGAGAGTTCCGATTCAAAAACAGCCTCGCCCACCGGTGCATCGAGCGATCTGGTGAACGCTTCGATCGAACAAGGCTTCCGCCAGTCAGCCGAATTGGACTTCGGTTCGGTGCTGAACGATGGCAAGCGCAAGAGTTACCTGATTCGTGTCGCCCTAGCCTTGCTGGTTTTGATCGGGCTGGCCATCGGAGTGGCTACCACATCGTTCTTGAGCACCTGGTTCAATCGCAATGTTCTGTTGGGCGATGCGCAGTGGCCTAGGCAGACCTATTTGCAGATTGCTGGTGCCATCGATGGTCGATTGAACGTCCCGCGAGGAGCTGACCACCGGCAGGTTGTGGAAATCACGGAAGACAGTCGCGTAAGCGACGTGTTGGTGTCGTTGGAGATTGAAAACGGCGACAACCGAATGGTTCAACCGATGAAGTTGACGGGACGCAAAGGCGGTCGCGAGCACGTTTTCGTGTTTCATAATGTGTCGGCTCCGTTTCGATTTCGAGCTTCGGGCGGTGATGACGTGACCGCATGGGTGGATGTGGATCTGGTTGAGCCGCCAGCGTTGATCGATCTTCAGCTGACAACGACGCTGCCGGCTTACACGGCCGCACCGCCGCAATCGCTCGTGGGAAGCGGTCCACATTCGATTCTCGCTGGAAGCACTTTAGACGTGGCGATCGAAACGAACAAAGAGCTTTCGTCTGCCGTGTTGAATCATGATCTGGGTCAATTGATTCTCGAACCAATCGACGAATCGAACAAAACGTTTGCCACCACATTGCGTCCAGTTGACGTAGTTGAAACCGAAGCCTCATCCCAGCCGGCGGAGCCATCACTGGTTCAATCGGAGCTTCGTGGAGGCGAGTATCAGTTTGTGTTGACCGATGTCACAAGGCTGGTGAATGTCCGCAAATCGAAATTCGGTTTGTCAATCAAGCAAGACAAACCGCCCGTCGTGCGAGCCAGTCTGTTGGGGATCAGCGGTTTGGTCGTGCCCAACGCGATGCTGCCGACTTCGTTTGAAGCGATAGATGAATACGGATTGCGCTCGCTGCAATTCAGCAGCCAGTGGAAGACGCCCGAGATGACGGACGCCGACCCGCCGGTCTCTCGCAACATTGCTTTCGTTGGAACTCAGTTGCCTGAATCCGCGCCGTTGGTTCGAAAAATTGATGAGGTGGAAGTTCTGGACTTGAAGCCGTTGGGGTTAACGCCGGGAGCCAGTTTTCGATTCGTGGTCGAGGCTCAGGATTTTCATCCGGGTGGTGAAGGCATTGGGCGATCGTCCGAGTTATTGCTACGGATCGTGTCGCCCGAGGAGTTGCGGGCCGACTTGCTGAGACGCGAGATCGAACAGCGAAAAGCGTTTTTGAACGCTCGCGATCAACAGTTCGAGATGTCCGGCGAATTGGATAGTTGGATGGCTCGTTGGAGTGAAGCTGATCTGCCAGAAGGGTTCGCAGCGTCGCAGGAAGCCGACTTGATCCGCTTGTTACGCGACCAGAAGGGGCTCGGTACGATGGTTGACCGCGTGGCGGTTCGGTTTGAAGAATTCCTTGTGGAAGTCCAGAACAACCGTCTGGATGAATCAGAAGCCGCCGCTGGCATCGCGCCGGAAAATCGATTAATGGCTCGGTTTGACAACGGCATCATTCAGCCAATTCGTGAACTTGATCGTGACCAGATCGCCCGTGCGACGCGGCAGTTAGATGCCGTTCGCTTGGCATCATCGACCGGTCAGAAGGTAAACGGAGCAGTCGAACAGGCGTTGATCGTCCAGCAGGAAATTGTGGATCGAATGGATGAAATTCTAGCAGCGATGACAAGCAGCGAAGATTACCAAGAACTTGTGAACAAAACGTTGGAGTTAAAGGCGGATCAGCAGCGATTGAAGCAGGATATTGAAAAGTCGCTCCAGCCGAAAAACATTTTCGATGACGAGGGTTTGGAGGATGTGTTTGATGATTAACGAACGAGCGAATGATCAAAAGTGTTTCGACGCTGCTCTCATGCCGAAGGTTTCTTCGTTTGGGCGCAAGATCGCGATGTTGCTGGCGGCGCTGATTCTAAGCAGCTGTCCGCTTGGCGAGAGCGTGAACGCGCAGGACCGACCTTCTTCACGTAGGGGGCAGCTAAGCGACCAGCAACGCACCGAGTTTGGGGCTCGGCAAAAGTTGGTGGAACGAAAGATGATCGAACTGGAAAGCCAATTGACGCTGATCGCCGATCGGATTCGCAAGAAGGATCCTAAAAAAGCCGACCGGTTGGTCGAAGCATATCAGCAATCTCGCGAACAGCTGATCACTCGGAAGATGGCCGAAGCGGTTGAGCAGCTGGATCAGAGCAAGTTGGTGGAAGCCGAAGAAACGATCGACGAGGTCGTGCAGAATCTGGAACGATTGATTCGATTGTTGATCAACCAGAAAACGCCCGAGGTTTCCAAGCAGCAGGAAATCGACATGCTCGAGCGGATGAAACAGGACATTCAAAAACGGATCGACGAGCAAAAAGATCAGCGGCAGGAAGTCGCAAAAGTTTCAGATAAAGATGCTGCGACCAAAAAACTGGACGCCCAGATCAAAAAGCTGGACGACCTGATTCAGCGGCAACAAGACGCCATCAAACAAGCCAAAGAAAAGTCGGACTCAGGCCTGCGAGCACTCGACAAGGTTGCCGATGAGCAATTCGAGATCCGAAAAGAAACCGAGAATCTTGCCAAAGACGTGGCCGATCCGTCCGGGGAAGAGGGAGATGGGGAGTCGAACGACCAAGGTCAAGAGGAGCCGGGGAAGGGCGACCCCAAAGCAGGCGATCCCAAAGCAGGCGATCCGAAAGAAGGAAAGGGTGAATCCAAGCCGGGCGAATCTGGCAATCCAAGCGAGGGCGAGTCAGGTTCGAAATCTGGCGAAGGAAAGCCATCAGAAGGCGAAGGCAAGTCTGGCGGAGGGAAGCCGGGACAAGGCAAACCAGGTGAAGGGAAGCCTAGCGGTGGTTCCAAAGGCTCGGGCGATAAGCCTCAACCCGGCCAGAAGGCTTTGGAAGAAGCGGCGGAGCAACAAAAATCAGCAGAAGAAAAACTCGGCAGTGCTCGCGCTGAAGAGGCTGCCAAGGATCAGCAGAAAGCACTGGATAATCTTGAGAAGGCTCGGTCTGAACTGAAAAAGGAAAAACGACGGATCGAATCGTTGCCCCCTGAAGCGCTCAAGGATTTGGCTCGCAAGCAGCGTCGCACTCGTGACAAAGCAATGGATCTGGTGAAAGAAATGGCCGAAGCGCCAAAATCAAAGCAGGGCGACGACGAGCAAGAGTCAGGGCAGCAGCAGACTCCGGGGCAGCAGCAAATGGAAGACGCGAGCGAGTCGATGAAACAGGCTGCGGGTAAGCTTGACGAAGGCAACACCGACCAAGCTCAGAAAGATCAGAAGGATGCGCAGAAAAAGATGGAAGAGGCGCTGGATGAAATCGAAGAACGACTGGATCAGCTGCGTGAGGAAACTCGTGAGGAAAAACTGGCTCGTTTAGAAGGTCGATTCCGCGAGATGTACGATCGCCAGAAAGTCGCCACTGCCATGACGATTGACTTAGACGATAAGAAAGTGAGCCTGGGACCGCTCAATCGGCGTGATCAATTGCTTTTGCTGCGGATCGCAACTGATGAGCTTGATATCAGCGAGGTTGGGCAACAGGCTTACGATTTATTGCTTGAAGATGGAACGAGCGTCGTCTTTCCGGAAGCGCTACAGGATCTGCGGATGGACCTAGACCGTGTCGCCCAGTTGTTGTACGACGAGCATACAAATCGTTTGACTCAGTTGCTGCAAAAGGAAATCGAGGCGGGGATTTTGGATTTGCTGGACTCGCTGGAGGAAGCAAAGAAGGACGGTGAGAGTGGAGGAGGTGGTGGAGGTGGAGGTGGCGGCAAGCAGCCGTTACTGAAAAAATCAGCCGAACTGAAAATCCTTCGCATGCAGCAACAGCGGCTCAATCGACGGACTCGCCGAGTGGAGCAGCTTCGCGGGAGTGAAGTGCCTAGTGAGACGCTCGATCGCGAAGTCAACCAAGCCGCAGAAACTCAAATCAAGCTGCTTGAGATAACCGAGCGATTGATGGAAAAAGAGTAGTGCTTTGTGACTATTAAAGGTTGAAAGTTCGGGCCGACAGAAACGCAATCCACCGGGCGGCAAAAACTCATGTGGTCGTCAAACCCGAACAATTGAGTGTCACAGGACAGTAATCCGATTCTTTCCAAGATCTAACGCAAGCGATCTAATTCAGAACCCGCCAGATTTTACATTACCGCCCTCGCAATCGCCACTGTCGGGATAATTTCTTAAACACCTGCTCCCCATGGTTGGTGTGAGCTTTTGGATCACGTAGTTTATGCGCTACCATGAATTTCCGTTTTGCAAAATCGACGCAAAAACAATCACCTAAGTCTTGTCATTCGTGGCCTGACCGATAATGTC